>DATDED010000171.1:0-13076 GCA_036523455.1 Gemmatimonadales bacterium | reverse complement strand
CGGAGTCGTCCGTGACCCAAGACGTTTCGCGCCGCGAATTCCTCGCGTCCACGGCGGCCGGGGGGGGGCTCGCCGCCGCCGGGACGCTCGGTATCCCCCATGCGCTGCGGGTCTCGCGCCCGCCGCCCCCGCGACGCGCCTGGGCAGCGCAGCCGGTCGTCATCAGCTCCGCCAACAGCCTGCGGCCGGTCCAGAAGGCCTACGACCTCCTGCTGCAGGGCGCCGATCCGCTCGACGCAGTGGTCGAGGGCGTGAAGATCCAGGAGCTCGACCCGAGCGACCAGTCGGTGGGGTACGGCGGACTGCCGAACGCGGACGGGGTCGTGCAGCTCGACGCCTCCTGCATGCACGGCCCGAGCAAGCGGGCCGGCGCCGTGGGCGCGCTCGAAGGCATCAAGACGGCCTCCGAGGTGGCGAAGCTCGTCCTCAAGTACACGAACCACATTTACCTCATGGGCGAGGGCGCCAAGCGGTTCGCCCTCTCCTACGGCTTCAAGGAAGAAGACCTGCTCACCGACGCCTCGCGGCAGGCGTGGCTCGAGTGGCGCGCCAACCTGAGCCCCAACGACAACTGGCGCGACGTGCCGGGCAACACGCCCATGGTGGTGCACCCGCCGACGGGCACGATCAACTGCAATGCCGTCACGCCGGCGGGCGACATCGCCTCGGTGACCACCACGGCCGGACTCGCCTGGAAGATCCCCGGCCGGGTCGGCGACAGCCCGATCATCGGCGCGGGCCAGTACTGCGACAACGAGATCGGCGCCGCGGGCTCGACCGGGCTCGGCGAAGTGAACATCATGGTGTGCGGCGCCTTCCTGACCGTGGACCAGATGCGGCGCGGCATGAAGCCCACCGATGCCTGCCTCGAGACCCTGCGGCGCGCCGTGCGGCTGAGCGAGCCGCGCCTCCTCACGCCGGACGGGAAGCCGCGCTACCAGCTCAACTTCTACGCGGTCAACAAGCGCGGCGAGTTCGGCTCGGCAGCGCTCTACCCGAGCCGCTTCGCCGTGCACGACGGGACACAGGCCCGGTTCGTGGACGCCGCACATCTCTACGAAGGAGCGGTCCCGAGTTGAGCGTGCGACGATTGGTGCCATTGCTCGTGACCGCGCTGGTCGGCTCGCGCCTTGCCGCCCAGACGGCGCGGGAACCAACCATGTGGGATTACACGGTCACTCCTTTCGGCTACTACAGCACCATCGACGGGTGGTGGCTGGCGGGCTACGGGCGCGTGTACAGCCCGATCGGGTTTCGCGAACGCCCCGAGCCGAACCGGGCGGGGGTCACGCTCACCGGCGGTGCCAGCACCAAGGGCAGCTACCTCGTTGAGCTCGATGCCCAGGCGCCGGCGCTGTGGGATGGGTGGCGCGTGGGACTCACCCTCGACGCCCTGCGCGCCAACCGCCTGGGGTATTTCGGCATCGGCAACGGCAGCTCGTTCGACCAGGACAGCGTCACGCCGACGACGCCGTACTTCTACCGGGTGAGCCGCAGCTCGAAGCTCGCCCGGCTCACGATCCAGCGCCGCGTGGCAGGTCCGCTGCGTGTCCTGGTGGGCGGAGCGCTCGAGCACACCACCTTCCGCACCCTCCCCGGAGACGGGCTGTTCGCCCGCGACCGGGCCTCGGGCACCGCGGACACCGCTCCATTCGACGATGCCGCACTGCGCGCCGGCCTCGTGGCCGATTCGCGCGACAACGAAATCGATCCGCATGCAGGCATCCTCGCGGAGGCGCTGATCGCCGGGGCGCGGCACTACAGCCGCACGACGGTCGGGATCCAGGGGTACGTCCATCCCTTCGAGCGCCTGGTGCTGGCAGGCCGGGTCCTGGGCGAGCGCATGAGCGGCGCGCCGAGCATCTCGACCATGCAGGTCATCGAGTCGTCGGGGCGGCCGTACGTGGGCGTGGGCGGATATCGCTCGCTGCGCGGCTACTACGATTCGCGCTTCATCGGCCCGGGCAAGCTGCTGGGCGGCATCGAGGCGCGCTACGCCCTGTTGTACGCGCCGACCCTCTTCGAAGTAAAGGTGGTGGGGTTCTACGACGTGGGCCGCGTGTTCGCGTCCGGCAACGCGCTGAGCTTGACGACACGGGGGCTGCACTCGGGCGGCGGTGGCGAGCTGATGCTCCGCTTCGGGCGCAACACGGTGCTGGTCGGCGGCGCCGGGTTCGGCAATGAGGGCTGGCAGTTCCTGTTCGGGAGCACGTGGAGCTACTGAAGGCTATCGGCTATCGGCTAGTCAACTGGGTTTCAGCCGATAGCCGATAGCTGATAGCTGATCGCTGACGGCTTCCGCTCCAGCAGCTCCACCACCTCCCGCAGCGTCGACTCGCCCTTGTCCCGCGCGTACCAGCGGCGGATCTGCGGATAGAGCTTGGCCCGGTCGACGCTCTTGCGGGCTTCCCGCACCCAGGCCTGCAGCGCCTCGGGGCGCGGTCCCCAGTGTCCCACTTCCCGGAACTCGCGGTCCAGCACGATCACGATGGGAATCGCGCGGGTGCCCGCCGTGAGATAGCCGTCCATCACCTCCGGATGCTCGTCACGGCGCAGCACCCGCACTTCCTGGCTGCGGGACTGGTCCGCGAGCTTGGCCAGGTAGGGAACGGTGTTCGTGCCGTCCCCGCACCAGTCCTCGGCGATCACCAGGAGGTGGTGTTTCGTTCCGGTGGAGCGTGCGGCTGCCAGGGCCCAGTCCGGAATGCGGGCGATGCGGTACATCCCCGTCCACAGATCGTGGTTGCCGGCGGCTTCCTGGACAAACTGGTGGTAGGGGAGTGCCCGCTCCCACAACGCGCGAAAGTCCATGCGCTGAACGCAAGCGTCCCGGGCACAAGGCGCTCACAAGGCAAGGTGAAGCGTTCTTCACGTTGCGGTCAGGCGACTTCCCGGATCTCCACGCCGCGCTTCTTCAGCTCGCCGACATAGGCTTCGAACGGTACGGCCTCGTCGGGGGTGTGCACGCCCCGCGCTGTGATCCGCCCGTCCGCCTGCATCAGTCCAGTGATCGACAACGAGTACCCGGTGGTCCGCATCATCGCGCTGATGCCGCGGGCGGCGTCGTAGTAGTCGAGCAGCTCCCAGGACGCCCGCTTGCCGCTCGCGCCGTGGACGTCCACCCGCAGGGCGACGAGGTCGCGGCCCTGCGGCTTGGTGAGCTTGGGCGAGACGGCGGCGATGAAGGCATCGCGCGGCACGATCTCCTTGCCCTTCACCTTGATCGGCGTGTTGTCGAGCAGTCCGAGCTCGCGGATGGGGCGCATGATGGCCATGTGCCCCGGGTAGCGCAGCGTCTTGTACTCCATCGTGCGCACCCGGCCTTCGTAGGCCCACGGCATGGTCGAGATGCCACCCCCGGTGTGAAACGCCTCGAGCGTGCCGACGGGAGGCGGAAAGGCCAGGGTCTCGAGCTCGGAGAGCGCATCGACGCGCGCCGGCTTGCCGTCGCGCAGCACCCAGGAGGGGGTCGTGTAGTAGTCGAGTGCGCCCTCGAGCGAGTACACGATCTGGTAATTGAGCGGTGGCTCGGGATGCTGCGGCAGACCCCCGACGTAGATCTTCACCGACTCCGCATCACCGACGCGACGGATGCCCTCGGCCGCGAGGATGTTCACCATGCCGGGGGCGAGCCCGCAGTCGGGGATCACCGAGACCTTCCGGGCGGCGGCCTCCGCGTCGAGCTTCTTCTGATTGAACACGATCTCGGTGTTGCCGCCCAGGTCGGCGTAGTGCAGCCCGACTTCGACCGCGGCCCGCGTGACGTCGAGATTGAAGTAGTAGGGCAGCGCGTTCATCACCGCCGCATGCCCGCGCAACGTCGCCCGCAGGCCGGCCCCGTCCTGCACGTCCATCTTCGCGAGCGTGAGCTTCTTGCCGGCGAACGGCTTGATGAAGGCGGCGGCGCGGTCGGGCTGGATGTCGGCCAGCGTGACCTGCTCGACCGTGTCCTGCTGGAGCAGGTCGAAGGCACAGGCGCAGCCCTGAAGGCCCGCGCCGAGAACCAGCATGCGCATGGGGCTCGAAGATCTCCCGACGGATGTGAAAGGAGAATGAAGCGGCCCGAAAGCTAGCCCGGGAGAAGAAGCGTCGGAAGCGCGCGGAACTCCATGCGGTTCATTAGATTCGCTCGCCTGTGAAGCAGGCCGACCTCACCCGGCAGCGCCTCGTGCGCGCGGCGCTGGAGCTATTCACGTCGCAGGGCTACCACCCGAGCACCATTCCGCAGATCGCTCGCCGTGCGGGGATCGCCGAAGGCACCATCTACCGGCACTTCCCCGGGAAACAGCAGCTCCTGAACGAGCTGTACCGCGGCGCGGCGCGCTGGGCGACGAAACTGGTGCGGGAAGCGGAGCGCGCCGGCGCGTCGCCCCGCGACAAGCTCGCCCGGCTGGGGACCCTGCTGGTGGACGGGGCCGCGCGCGAGCCGGCGGTGGTCCGGCTGTTCTTCTTCCAGGACTACAGCGCGCTGCTCGACGAGCCGTCGCGCACGACTGCCCGCGAGTTTCGCGGTGCGCTCGAGAGCCTGGTCGCCGGTGGCAAGGCCGACGGCACGGTGCGCGCGGGCGGCGTCGACGTGCTGGCGGGCGCCTGGCTCGGCGTGGTGCAGGTGGCGCTGGAGCGGATACTCACCCGGGATTGGGGGGTGACGAGCGCCGGCGCGCAGCTCTGCCGCGACGCCGCGTGGGACGCGATCCGGGCGAGGAAGGAAATAGATTAGGGGGCATGCCGTCGCGCTTCGCCTGGATCCTGTGGGCGCCCCTCACCGCGTGGGGAGCACCGCTCGGCGCCCAGCAGCTCGTCCCCGTCGAGCGGGCCCGGCTCGCCGCCGCGGTCTGGGCGGAGGTGCGCTACAACGCCCCCGCCCTGGACGAGTCGCGGGCCGACTGGGACTCGGCCCTGACCTCCATGCTGAGCGCCGCGCCGGAGCGCCAGAGCGATCTCGCGTTCTTCCTGCGGCTGCGCCGCTTCATCGCGCTGCTGCGCGACGGCCGGGCGGCCGTCGTCCCGCCCGGCGCCGTCGGCTCCCGCTGGGCCCGGCCGCCACTGGCGTTGCGCGGCATCGAGCGCCGCCCGTTTCTCGTGGACTACGCCGAGAACGACGAGATGCGCGTGGCCCGGCCGGAGCGCAACGCGGAGATCCTCGCGGTCCAGGGGATCCCGGCGGAGCGGTGGATACGGGACTCGGTGCTGCCGGAGATCGCCGCGGCCACCGACGCGGCGCGCTGGGAGCTCGCCGTGTCCCGGATGCTGGAAGGAGAGAAGGGCACGGCCATCCACCTCCAGCTCCGCCTGCCGGGCGGAACCGAGCGCGGCGCCAGCGTCACCCGCAGCCTGTCGCTCACCGAGGACTGGCCGCTCGCGCCGCCCCCCCTCCAGGTCGACACGTTCACGGACGGCGTCGTGTGGGTTCGCATCTCCTCGTTCGCCGACCCGGACGTCGCCCGCCGCTTCGACCGGGCGTTTCCCGATTTCACCCGCGTCCGCGGCCTGGTCCTGGACCTGCGCGAGCACGAGGGCGCGGGCGGCGGCCGGGAGACCGGCTACCGGATCCTCGGCCGCATCGTCGCGAAGCCGCTCATCACGACCCGCTGGCGCACCCCGCAGTACCGGCCCGCGTATCGTGGCGGCGATATGCCGGACTCCGCGGGGCGATGGCTCGAGGCGCCTCCCGACACGGTGCCGGCCCGAACCGATCTGCCTGTGTTCACGGGCCCCGTCGCCGTGCTCACCTCATCGCGCACCGGCGGGTCGGCGGAGGATCTGTTGGTGGCGTTCCGCGAGGCGGGTCGTGGCCCGATCGTGGGTCAGACCACGGCCGGCACCTCGGGACAGGTCGGGGAGTTTCGCCTCTACAGGAACTGGCGGCTACAGCTCACCGTCACGCGTGACGCATTTCCGGACGGAGCCGAAATCCAGGGCCGGGGCATCGCCCCCGAAGTGCCCGTAGCGCAGAAGGTCTCGGACTTCCTCGCGGGGCGGGACGCGACCCTCGAGCGGGCGCGTGGCTACGTCGCCGAGCACCAGGTCAGTCCCCCCCGCTAGCTCCTCCACAACCTCCACCAACCTCCACTGTCCTCCCCCGTCCTCCCCCTCACTTCCCGTACGTCACCCGCCAGATCCGGCCGCCGGCATCGTCGGAGATGAGCAGCGACCCGTCCGGCATCGCCAGCACCGCCACCGGCCGTCCCCAGCGGGAGCCGTCGCTCTCCTGCCACCCCGTGACGAAGTCCTCGATGGAGACCGGTTTGCCGTTCTGCACTTTCACGTGCACGACCTTCGCGCCGGTGGGGATGCGGCGGTTCCACGAGCCATGGTAGGTCAGGAACGCGTCGCCCGAGTAGCCGGGGAAGGCGGAGCCCGTGTAGAACGTGATCCCCAGCGGCGCTGAGTGCGCCTGGAAGGTGATGGCCGGCGGCTCGACGTTGGTGCAGCTCGCGCTGGGATACTCGGGGTTGCGCTGCCCCGGCAGGTAGCACTGCGGCCAGCCGTAGAACTTGCCGTCCTTGAGGATGTTCAGGTGCTCCGCGGGCAGGTCGTCGGTCATCGCGGTGTTCGAGCCCCCGATGTTGTCGCGGTCGTTGTTGGTGGCCCAGAGCTCCCCGGTCGTGGGATTGAACGCGACGCCGACGGAGTTGCGCAATCCGGTGGCGAAGCGGTGCTCGCCCGAGCCGTCGGCATTGAAGCGGGTGACCGCGGCGCGGCGCGGATCGGTCTCGTCGCAGACGTTGCACGAGGAGCCGACCGCGAGATAGAGATAGCCGTCCGGCCCGAACACGACGGTGCGGGTGGAATGGCCCCCCGTCGGCAGTCCGGTGACGATCGGCTGCGGCGCGCCGCCCGGGACGAAGCGGGTGATCTGGGTCATTTCCCCGACGTACATCGTGTCGCCGCGGAACGCGATGCCGAAGGGTCCGTTGAGCCCGGTCGCCGCCGGGGTCACCGAATCGGCCACGCCATCGCCGTTCGCGTCCACGAACCGCACGACCCTGCCGGCTCCCTGTATGGCCGCATACACCGCGCCCCCGGGGCCGAGCACGATGTTTCGCACGCCGCGCAGGTTGTCGGCGAAGATCCCGATCTTGAAGCCGGGCCGCAGGTACAGCGTGTGTCCCGCGATTTCCTGCGGCACCATCCCGGCCGGCGCCTGCCCCGCCACGGTCTCACCGTTCGTGCAGGCAAGCCCGAACAACACCGCCATGGCCATCCGTCGCTGCATACGAACCTCCTCGAGGATCCTGCTGCTCACCCCTGCGTCGCAAACAGCCCCGACAACGCGCCTTCGCCGCTGGGCATGTGCTCCCGGCTGGCCAGCGCCTCCTGCTCCGCGCGCTCGATCGCGGCGGTGACCTCGGCCTCCACGTCCGCCAGCTCCCGCTCGGTCCAGCCGTCTTCCTTCAGGTATTCCTCGTACGATCCGATCGGATCCCGCTTGCCCCATTCCGCGAACAGCTTCGCGGGGAACGTCTCCCGGGCCTCGCGCTCATCGTGGGTCGCATGGCCGCCCATCCGGAACGTCTCGGCCACGAGCAGCGCCGGTCCCTGCCCCGCGCGGCAGCGGTCGGCCGCCAGCCTCGTCGCCGCCCACGCATCGAGCACGTTGTTGCCATCGAACTCGAGGCCCCAGATGCCGTAGGATGCCGCCCAGTCCTTGAACGTCCCCGGGAGATGGTGCTGCTCGAGGCGGGTCCCCAGCGCCACCTGGTTGTTCTGCACGATGAAGATCGCGGGCAGCCGCTGCACGGCCGCGAAGTTGGTACCCTCGTGCGCCGCGGCGGTTTTGGTGGACCCATCGCCCACCCAGGTGAGCGCCACGCGGGGTTCGCGTTTCATCTTGAAGGTCAGGGCGATCCCTGCGACCACGGGCACCACGTCGCCCACATGCGAGATCGGCTGCAGTACGCCCGCCGCCAGATCGCCCAGGTGCAGATCGCGCCCGCCGGAGGGCGAGTCGGCGGTCGCGAGGTAGGCGCGCAGCGCCTGGGCGATGGGCATCCCCATCTCGATCACCGCCCCGGCGTTGCGGATCATGGGCGCGACGATGTCGCGATCACGCTCCAGCGCGTGCACCGGCCCGACGGTCGCCGCTTCCTCACCCGTGCCGAGCCACGCTTTCGAGATGACGCCGGTGCGGACCCAGCGTTTGAGAGTGACGTCGTGGAGCCGCGTGCGCACGAGCCCCGCGTAGAGGGCGCGCCGGCCGTCCCGGTCGAGGCGCGCGACCTGCGCGGCGCGCTCGGGCTGCTGCTCGATCGTCAGCCGGAAGGCGCGAACGCGGGCGGGGTCGGGCTGCCAGGAGACGTATTCGGGCGGATCGAAGGCGGGAAAGCGCTTCATGGCGACCGGTTATCTCAGCTTCTCCTTCAGCTTGCCGAACAGCCCGCCCCCGCCGCCGGTCGCACCGCCCCCGCCGGTCTCCGCCTCGTTCAGGGCCTCGGCGAAGGCGAGGGTCGTGGGAAAGCGGTTGTCGGGATTGGTCTCGAGCGCCCTGGCGATCGCCTTCTCGAGGGTCGCGGGCAGCTCGGGACGCAGGGTGCGGAGCGGCGTCGGGCTGCCGCGCAGCCGCGCGATCATCATCTCCTGGGCGTTGCGCCCCTGGAACGGCAGCTTGCCGGTGAACATCTCGAACGCCACGATGCCCAGGGCGTACACGTCCGAGCGGGCATCGAGCGCCTTGCCGCGGATCTGCTCGGGGCTCATGAACTCGGGCGTGCCGAGGATGATGCCCGTGGCGGTGAGCTTGGCGATCGAGGGGTCGGCGCGCCGCTCCTTGGCCAGCCCGAAGTCCATCACCACCGCACGGTCCGAGCCGTCCTCGTTGGGCTCGAGCATGATGTTCTCGGGCTTCAGATCGCGGTGCACGATCTGCAACGAGTGGGCGTGCTCCAGCCCCGCGCATACCTGGCGCAGAATGGACAGCCCGTGCGCCAGGTCCATCGGGCCTTCCCGGACCTCACGATCGGAGAGCAGCTCGCCGTGGAGGAAGGGCATGACCAGGTAGATCAGGCCGTCCTCGGATTCCCCCAGCCGGAGGATGCGGCAGACGTTGGGGTGATCGAGGCGCATCGCCAGGCCCGCTTCCCGCCGCAGGCGCTCGACCGAGCTCTTGTCGCTCGCGAGCTTCGGGGAGAGCACCTTGATGGCCACTTCCTGGCCGGTCGAGATCTCCTTGGCGAGATACACGTAGGACATGCCGCCCTCACCGAGCTTCTTCATCACCTGATAGCGTGCGTCGAGCATCTGGTTGGAAAGGGTCGACGCGCGATCCAGGGAGGGCGGCGGCTTGATGGGCGGCGTGCGGACGGCCGTGGCAGCGCCGGCCGGCGTCCGGGGAGTCCCCCCCGGCGGGGGGCCATGCGGGGTGGGCGTGGCGGGGACGGGGGTCGCGGGGGCTCCCTGCACGTCCACCAGCATCGAGCCGTCCTTGGGGCAGAAGCGGGCGGAGTCGGAGTAGACGGTCTTGCACTTGGGACAGCGGCGCTGACTCATTCACGTACCCGATTGCGGCCTTCGTTCTTGGCGCGGTAGAGGGCCTGGTCGGCCAGCGCGATGAAGCTGTCGGCGCTGGTGACCCGGTCGTTGGGAAAGCCCGCGAGCCCGATACTGACCGTCAACTGCAACGGCTCCTCTCCCGCCGGGGCGAAGTCGCGCACGGCGATCTTGCCACGGACGCGCTCGGCGAACACACCGGCGCCGCGCAGCGTGGTTTCGGGCATCACGACGACGAATTCCTCGCCGCCGTAGCGCGCGACGAGGTCCACCGACCGGGCCTCATGGCGCAGCAACTCCCCAACTTGCCGCAACACCGCGTCGCCCGCCAGATGCCCCCGCCGGTCGTTGATTTGCTTGAATCGATCGAGGTCGGCCAGCAGGATGCTGAGATAGAGGTTGTAGCGACGGGCCCGGTCCAGCTCGGCGGCGAGGGCCTCGCTCAGCGCGCGGCGGTTCAGCGTGCCGGTGAGCGCGTCGGTGGACGCGAGCTGCTCGAAGCGGCGCTTGTCCAGCACCGCCGTTTCGAAGTCGTACGCCTTCTCGATCGCGGCCACCGCGGCTTCGATGACCGACTCCGCGAAGCGCGCGTCGGCCGGCGTGAGCGCGGCGTCCGCCTCGGTGGTGCGCAGGAAGAACACCCCCACCTGCCGATCCCGCATGTCGAACGGGATCGCGACCGCCGAGCGCGTCGGCACGAGGATGCGCTCCGACTGCCAGCGAGTGCGCTCCCGCGCGTACATCGGATCGGTGGCGACGTCCGTGACCAGCACCGAGCTGCTGCTCGCCAGCGCGCGCTCGATTTCCGGATAGCGCGCCATCTCGATCTCGAGATTGCGCAGCATCGGGTTCTCGAACGAGGCGACGACCGTTCCCGTCTTGTCCCCCGCCTTGGCGATCACGATCGAGCACTTCGAGATGTTGAGCACCCGGGCCACGCGCCGCACGAGGATGTGGTAGATCTCCTCGGGCTTGAGCGAATCGGTGATCTCGTGCAGGATCTCGACCATGGCGGCGCGGTTCTTCGCCTCGCCGCGCGCCTCGGCGACCGCTTTGCCGAGCCGGAGGTGCGCCTCGACGCGCGCCAGCAGTTCGCGCGCGCGCACCGGCTTGGCGATGAAGTCCGAGGCGCCCAGGCCGAGCGACTTCACGGCCGCGTCCTCCGGGTCCATGGACGACAGCATGAGCACCGGCAGGTCGCGGAACCGGTCGTCCTCCTTGAGCAGACCCAGCAGCGCCAGCCCGTCCACCTTGGGCATCATGATGTCGAGCAGTAGCAGCTGCGGCCGCTCGGCGGCGACCAGCGACAGCAGGTTCTCACCCCCGAGGCTCGTCACGACCTCGTAGCCGCTCTTCTTGAGAATGAAGGAAAGCGTCTGGACCAGCGTTTCGTCGTCGTCGGCCAGCAGGATCTTGGTCCCCGCGGCGATCGGCGGGGGAGACGTCGGCGGGGGAGCGGTCACGAGCGACGCCGGTCTTCGAGCAGCGCGGGGTCCACGTTGCCGCCGCTCACGACGAGCACCACCGGTGGGCGGCGGTACTGCTCGAGCAGCCCGGCCCGCAGCGCGGCGGTCGTGGCGGCTCCCGAGGGCTCCACCATCAGCCCGCACTGCTGGTGCAGGAAGAACACCGCCTCCCGGATGGCGTCGTCGGTCACGGTCACGACCCCCGCCAGCCGCTCCTTGTGCTGCTGCAGCACTTCGAAGGGGAGCTCGCCGACCGAGAGTGTGATGAGGCCGTCGGCGATGCTGGCCGTGCGCTCGAGCGTGACGGGCCGGCCGGCCTCGAGCGAGCGGGTGAGCTTGGGCGCGCCGGCGGGCTCGACCCCGACGACCCGCGCCCGGCTCCCCGCGGCCGCGAGGCCGCGCGTCACACCGGAGATGAGCCCGCCGCCGCCGACCGGGACGACCACGGTCGCGACGTCGGGCAGGTCGGCGGCGATCTCCAGGCCGACTGTGGCCTGGCCGGCGATGATGTCGGGATGGTCGAACGGCGGCACGACGGCGAGGCCATCGCGCGCCGCGATCTCGAGCGCGGCGATGCGGCGGTCTTCCGACGTGCGGCCGGCGAAGAGCACTTCCCCGCCCCAGCGTTTCACGCCCTCGACCTTCACCGCGGGGGCGGTCTCCGGCATCACGATCACCGCCCGCACGCCGTAGCGCTGCGCGGCATAGGCCACTGCCTGCCCGTGGTTGCCCGAGGAGAACGTGATCACCCCGCGGGCGCGCGCCGCGTCGCTCAGCTTGCGGATGGCGTTGTAGGCGCCGCGGATCTTGAAGGCACCCATCGGCTGCCGGCTCTCGAGCTTGAGCCAGGCGTCGAGCGCCGCCACGTACTGCAGCGGCGTCCGCACGGCGACGCCCTCCAGGGCCCGGGCCGCGTCGGCGACCTCCCGGTCGGCGATGTCGGTGATCACGTCAGCGCTTCTTCTTCGGCTTGGGCTTGGGCTTGGCCGCCTTCGTCCCCTTCGCGGCCGGCGGCGTCTCGTCACCGTCGTCCTCGGCCGCGGTGTCGTCCTCGTCCTCCTCCTTCACGATGCGGGCGACGTCCACGACGAGGTCACCGGGCGTCAGGTTCATCACCTTCACGCCCTGCGTGTTGCGGCCCGAAATGCGGATGCCCTCGACCGGTACGCGGATCACGATGCCCTTCTTGGTGATCATCATCAGCTCGTCGTCGGGCAGCACTTCCTTCAGGGCGACCACGTCGCCGGTCTTGTCGCTGCGCTTCAGGGTGATGATGCCGCGGCCGCCGCGGTGCTGGACCCGGTACTCGTCCAGCTCGGAGCGCTTGCCCATGCCCTTCTCGGTCACGGTGAGCAGCGTCGACGAGCGGCGAATGATCACGAGGTCGATCACCTTGTCCTTCTTATCGAGCGCGATCCCCCACACGCCGGTGGCGGTGCGCCCCATGTCCCGCACGTCCTGCTCGTGGAAGCGGATGCTCATGCCGTGCTTGGTGGCCATGACCACGTCGTTCTTGCCGTCGGTCACCTGGACGTCGATCAGCTCGTCGCCCTTCTCGATATTGATGGCCCGGATGCCCGAGGTGCGCGGGTTGCCGAACTCGGAGAGGCGGGTCTTCTTCACCACGCCTTCGCGCGTGATGAAGAACAGGAACTGGTCCTCGGAGAATTCCCGCACCGGGACGAGCGCCGCCACCCGCTCGTCCGGCTTGATGGCGATGCAGCTCAGGATCGGCTTGCCGCGGGCGGCCCGCGCGGCCTGCGGGACCTCGTGCACCTTGAGCCAGTAGCACTGGCCGCTCTGCGTGAAGAACATCACGTAGTCATGCGTCGACGCGATGAACAGGTGCTCCAGCCAGTCGTCTTCCTTGGTGTGGGCGGCGGTCACGCCCCGGCCGCCACGCCGCTGGCGCCGGTAGGAGGACGTCGGGAGCCGCTTGATGTAGCCCCCGTGGGAGACCGTGATCACCATGTCCTCTTCGGCGATCAGGTCCTCGATCGAGAACTCTCCCTGGTCGGCCACGATCTCGGTGCGACGCTCGTCGCCGAAGCCGTGGGCCAGCTCGGTGAGCTCCTCCTTCAGGATCTTCATGCGCCGCGGCTTGGACGCGAGAATCTCCTT
>DATDED010000170.1:0-2429 GCA_036523455.1 Gemmatimonadales bacterium | reverse complement strand
GCGGGATAGAACGCGCGCGAGTAGCGGATGAGCTCGTCCACCCGCATCCAGGCGGGGAGGTCGTTTTCCTCGGAGAGGTAACCGATGCGCGACAGGACGGCGACCGGATCCGCGACGGGATCGAGGCCGAAGACGCGCACCGTGCCGCTCTCCGGCCGCAGCAGACCGAGCACGTGCCGGATGAGCGTCGTCTTGCCCGCGCCGTTGGCGCCGACGAGGCCGTAGACCCCGCCGCGCGGCAGGGACAGGCTCACCGCGTCCAGGGCCGTCGTGGCGCCGAAGCGGCGCGTCAGCCCCGACACGTCGAGGACCAGGTCACTCACGCTCGTGGACCTTGGTCCCGCCGCTGGCTAGTGTAGCCGGCTGTTGAGGAGGCGGGCGAGCTGCATCACGATCTGCTCGCGTCGGTCATTGGAGGCGGTGCGGACCTTCACCACGCACAAGCGACCGTTCGCACACTCGAACCAGAGCTCGCCATACGTGTGGTCGTACGTCGCACCCGCCACGAAGCCGGCCACGGGGTCGCCCCTGACCTGCTGCCGAATCATCGGCGCCACGCCAGCATCGAACGCGGCCACCTCGATCATGTCGTGCCACCCGTCGGGGTATCCCTCCACGTTCTGCGCTCGGGTGGCCGTCCACCGGCAGCTCTGAGTTCCCCATTCGTTGGACAAGCTGCTACTGCCGCCGTCGTGGGGACCGATAGCCCCCGCGATCTCGTCATTTGTGAGCAGGGCGCACCGGTCGAGCTCGCCCCTGTTGGCTGCGAGGGCGTCACCCGCGGAGGCACTATCCGCGGCTGCTCGGCTCGAAGGGCCGCCCCCGCAGGCTGAGAGCAGCACCAGCGTACAGACGACAATGCGACTCATGACGGGGCCCTCGATGTGCCGTGCTTGCGGTTGAGGTGAACCTACCGCGGCAGACGGCCTCGGCAAGTTGGCGGCTCCTGCTAGGGGAGGTTCTCCGTATAGGCGCCTCGGCCCTCCCGCACGAATTGCACCTCGTCGTAGGGGTGGCGATGGGGCCCGGGGCCGCGCCCCGGCGGAGCGCTGAGCAGGTACACCGAGATGTTCACGCCGCCGTTGTCTGCGCCCACGAAGTTGTGCGACAGGCCTACGAACGGCAGGTCTTCCTGACGGACGCGGTACATCGACCGATGCTCCTGTGGATCGGGTTACGAGGCTGCGCGCGGTGGTGACTGCCTGCGCGAGATCAGCGCCGCGAGGGGAACGGCGATGGCGATGAGCGCCCAGGCCACCGGGGGTGTGATGACGAACAGGAACGCGTTCGCCGTTCCCGCGGGTCGCTTCACCAGGCCGCCGTAGATGACCAAGGAGCCCAGCGTGAGGATGAGCGTCACGCCGTAGAGCGTCGCTCTAGTCAGGCCCGACCAACGCGGCGAGACGATGGTGGCCCAGGCGAGGACCACGAACGGGGATAGCACCCAGAAGACGAAGAGCACCAGCAGGAACCGGGGGGTATTGCGACCGGCACGCAGCATCAGGCCGACCGAGCCCACGGCTCCGATCATCGCCGCGACCAGGGCCACGGCGCGCAGGCGGCCGAGGAGCCCACCGTTTTTCCCCATCGGCCTCAAGCTGCGGGGCGAGACGCGCGCTGACAAGACGCTGAGGCTAGGTCATCGCACGCCCTTGATGAGCAGCCACAGCCCGAGCGGAATCTCGTACGCGGCCATCGGCAGCCACATGAGCGAGGTGATCGGGTCGTGGAGCACTCCCGCGAGCTGCAGGGGCAGGCCGATCACGACCAGGATCGACGCGACGACACCGAGCCAGGCCAGCGCGACCGGGATCATCCGGCCGCGCAGCAGCAGCCAGGAGAAGAGCAAACTGCCCACGGCGAAGAAGGCGGCGCCCTCGAGCGGGGACGGCCGCAGGAGGTAGGCGCCGAGCGCCTGCGCGGCCGCGGGATCGGGCGCACTGGCTCCGCTGGCCGTCGCGAGCCACAGCAGGCCCAGCGTCGCCGGGATGGAGACGGCACCGCTCACGCCTTCGGCGACGCGAAAAACCAGGCCCAGCATGGCGAGATCGGAATCCTGCTCGCGGGTGATCGCGTGGAGCGTCACGGCCAGCACCAGGGCCGAGCAGCAGCCGGCCAGGGTGAGCACGACGGCGAGGTGTACGTCCGCCGCGTGCTGGGCCAGCCCCGCGAGCTTGGCGGCGGTTCCTGCACCGCTCGTCGCCCGGTTGAACAGGACCATGCTGGGGAAGGCGACGGCGATGTAGAAGAGGTACGTGAAGCCGGCGATTCGGGCGTTCGTCGTGCGCGTCATGCAGCCTCCGCCTGGGGCACCTTCGCCCCCATGACCAGCAGCCAGAGGACGATGGGCAGCTCTCCGATATAGAGCGGCATCACGACCCGGGACACCGTCGCGAGCTGAGCGGGAAAGACAATGGCGGTGACGCAGG
>DATDED010000169.1:0-13597 GCA_036523455.1 Gemmatimonadales bacterium | reverse complement strand
TCCGTATGGCGACGACCCAGCAACCGCAGGCCGAGTTCGTCCGCGCGATCTCCCGGCTCGACGCCACCGCCTTGGTCGTGGGCTCGATGATCGGCTCGGGGATCTTCATCGTATCGGCCGAGATCCTCCGCGAGATGCACGCGCCGGGGTTGATGCTCCTCGTGTGGGCACTGTCCGGCGTCGTGACGCTGCTGGGGGCGATCACCTACGGCGAGCTCGCCGCGATGTTCCCGAACGCGGGCGGCCAGTACGTGTATCTGCGGGAGGCCATCTCCCCGCTGTTCGGCTACCTGTACGGCTGGACGCTGTTCATCGTCATCCAGACCGGCACGATCGCCGCCGTCGCCGTCGCCTTCGCCCGCTTCACCAGCGTATTCTGGCCCGGCCTGAGCCCGGATCTGTTTCCGGGAATGGGCGGCACCATCAATTTCCCGCAGCCGATCGGGCCGATCCTCCTGGGGCTGTCGCCGCAACGGCTGTTCGCGATCCTGTCGATCGTGGTGCTGACCTGGGTGAACGTCCGGGGGGTCCGCACCGCCACGATCATCCAGACGACGCTGACCGTCACCAAGACCGCCGCCCTGGGCGCGCTCATTCTGCTGGGGCTCACCATCGGACGCCATCCCGAAGCCCTGGCCGCGAATTTCGGCGCCAATTTCTGGGCAACGGGCGGAGCCGCCGTGCCGCTCACCGCGGTCGGCGCCGCCATGGTGGGCTCGCTGTTCTCGATGGACGCCTGGAACAACGTGGGGTTCGCCGGCAGCGAGCTGAAGAACCCGCGCAAAGACCTGCCGTTCGCGATGGCGATGGGCGTCCTGATCGTGGTCGCCCTGTATCTCCTCGCCAACGTCGCCTACCTCTCCGTGCTCCCGGGACCGGCGATCGCCGGCGCCCCGCAGGACCGCGTCGGCACCGCCGCCCTCCAGGCGATCCTCGGCAACCCCGGCCTCTACCTGATGGCGGGGGCGATCATGATCTCGACCTTCGGGTGCAACAACGGCTTGATTCTCTCCGGCGCCCGCGTCTACTACGCCATGGCCCGCGACAACCTGTTCTTCCATTCCGCCGGACGCCTGCACCCGCGCTACAAGACGCCGGCCGTGGCGCTCGTCGTCCAGGCGGTGTGGACTTGCCTCCTGTGCCTGTCAGGCACCTACAACCAACTGCTGAACTTCGTGATCTTCGCCGCCCTGCTGTTCTACATGCTCACGACCGTGGGGTTGTTCGCATTGCGGGTCAAGCGCCCCGCCGTGGAGCGCCCGGTGCGGGCGCCCGGCTATCCCTGGCTGCCGGCCCTCTACGTGATGGCGACGGGGCTGATCGCGGTGTCGCTGCTGATCGAGCGCACCACCCGCACCTACAGCGGCCTGGGCCTCGCCCTGGTCCTCCTCGGAGTACCGGTGTACTACCTGTGGCGGTCGCTGGTGCGTTCGCCGGCCGCCTAGCGGTCCAGAAACCGGTCTCGGGAGGTCCCTCATGCGTCCTGCCGCGTTCGCGCTGGCCACGCTTCCGTCTGCCGCCCTGCTGGGTGCCTGCAGCCCGATCAGCAGTCCCACCAACACGTCCCTGTTCCTGATCTCGACCATCGACACGGCCGTCGGCGCGACGGCCCAGACCTCCCTGGGCGTGGACGCCACCGGCCGGGTCCACGTCGCCTATTCCCAGGACGGGATCAGCAATCTGCGGTATGCGACCTGCGCCGCGGACTGCGCCGAGAGCGCCAGCTGGTCGCATACCACCGTCGACACGACGTCCAACTCCGGCCTTTTCAATTCGTTCAGCGCCGCGGCCGGCGCGCTGCACATCGTGTATCAGGTGTACAGCGGGCAGGGAAAGCTCCGCTACGCCACCTGCTCGGCCAACTGTCTGCTGACGGCGAGCTGGCAGACCGTCACGATCGACAGTGCCGGCAACACCGGACACGACGGTTCCCTCGCCGTGGGCCCGGCCGGCCAGCTGCACGTGACCTATCTCGAGTCGGTCGCGGTTGCCGGCGGACGGTGGCGCCTGAAGTACGCCTCGTGCACCGCCAGCTGCACCGATCCCGCCAGCTGGTCGAACGCCATTCTGGACAGTGCGGTGTTCGTCGACGCGTCTTCCCGCGCACTCGCCGTGGACGGCAGCGGACGGCTGCATCTCGTCTACCAGAAGACCGACTCCATCGGACAGACCCCGGTGGTCTACGCGACCTGCACCGCGAGCTGCGCGAACGCCGCGAACTGGGTACTCACCGGCCTGGATACCGACCCGCTCGATCACGCCGCGCCGGTGGTCGCTGTGGACGCGCTCGGCGTCCCGAGTGTGGCGTACTGGGGGAAACTCGGGGGGTTGGCGACGATCAACTACGCCCTGTGTGCCGGTGTGTGCACCACAACGATCGGATGGAACATTCTCCCGATCCAGAGCCTCGAAAGCGGCACGTCCGACCTCGACCAGCACTCCCTGGTCCTCGACGCCGCCTCGCGCCCCCAGATGAGCTTTCAGCACGGAGGCCTTTCCTACGCCGGCTGCGTGTCCAGTTGTACCGCGCCCGGCGCCTGGCTCGAGTTCCTGGTCGATCCGGGCGTCGGCGGCGTCGGGAGCTCGGTCGGCGGCCTCTCGGGGGGCGGCGTCGGCATCGCCTACGTCTCTCCGACGAGCGTGGGCGGTCGCCTCAAATTCGCCGTATCGAACTAGCTCGCGGAAGCCTACGAATGGCGCGGGCTTACGCTTGCAAGACATTGAATGGAAATGGATTAAGCAGCACTAGCCAACTGTACTCCGGGGGGATATGATGACGTGACGCCCGAATAAACACCGAACATCGGAGCCCCCATGACCATCCCACCCCGCCCCTCGCTCGCCCTGCAGCCTCAACCTCAGTCCAGCGGCGCCGGCAACTGCCCCGAGTGCAGCACTCCCGTGGCGGCCCAATCGGGCTGCGTCACCTGTCCGAGCTGCGGCTGGTCACGCTGTGGCTGAGTCTGTCCAGGTCGGTCTGGGACTCGATGGGATGCAGCCAGTCGCGCGCGCAACTCGCTTGCCGGTCCTCGACGAGCGACTGCGCGGCACGAAGTTCGTCCCGCTCGAGCCCCGGTCGGTCCTCAATTCCCCGGAACAAACGGGGATGGACTTCTGGTCGCTCAACCCGTACGTCGGGTGCGAGTTCGGGTGCAGCTACTGCTACGCGCGGTTCACCCACCGCTACGTGGTCGAGCGGGCGCACGACGCCGGACGACTGAGCGACGCCGAGCTGCTCGAGTTCCGCGGGGCCCACGGCTGGGAAGCGTTCGAGCAGCGCATCTTCGTCAAGCAACAAATCCTCGGCGCGCTCGACGCCGACTTGCGCCGCTATCACCGCACCATGCACGCGCATCCGGGCGGCGCGGCCCCGATCGTCATCGGCACGGCCACCGATTCCTATCAACCCGCCGAGCGGCGGTTTCGGATCACGCGCGCCGTACTGGGACGGCTGGCCGCGTGCGAGGGCCTGTCGGTCGGCATCATCACGAAGAGCCCGCTCGTCGTGCGCGATACCGATGTACTGGACCGTCTCCAGCAGCGCAACGATCTGGAAGTCCACATCTCGCTCACGACCTTGGACGTCGAGCTGATCCGCGCGCTCGAGGCGAGATCCCCCATGCCCGCCGTGCGACTCAGGGCCCTGGCAAAGCTGACCGCCGCGGGAGTGAATGCGGGACTCCTGATCGCACCGGTGCTCCCGGGCATCACGGACGACCGCCCGCGACTGGACGCGCTGTTCGCGGCCGCGCGGGCGGCCGGCGCCCGCTTCGTCCACGCCAGTCCGCTGCGCCTCTACCCCGCCATCCGTGAGCGTTTTCTTCCACTGCTCGATGCGAGATTCCCGCACCTCGCCGCCCGCTACCGCCGCGCGTATGCGGGTCGCGGGGCGGCCCCACGGGAGTACGCTGCGGCGCTCTCGCGACGGATCCGCGCGTTGCAGGAGAAGTACGGGTTTGCGGTACGGGGAATGCAGGAGCGATACGAGAAGCATATCCCGGCGCCGCAGTGGAGTCTGGCTCTGAACGCCGGGAAGGCGAGGTAGACCACTCTAGCCTTCAACGGTGCAGGGCCGTCCTCCTGTCCCGCCAATTGCGTATCGCCCGCGCGTGCTTCGGGTAGTGCCCGTAGGTATCGAGCCGCAAGCGGCGCCGAAAGCGCGTTTCGCCTCCGCCCTGATCCTCCGGAACACTCCGGAGATAGTCGATCAGGCGCCGGTGGACATCGTCCCGCTGTCGCAGCACTTCGGCCAGTGACAGGTCCTTCCGCTCCTCGGTCATGCGGGCGTTGAACGCGTCGATGCCGCCGTACGTCACGGAATAGCGCGGGGGCCGTCCGCCTCGGAGGACGAGCGGCAGATGCGTCAGCGCCTCTTCTTCCCACCAGGTCACATGCGCGATGATGTCCCGCACCGACCAGGAGCCCGTGACCCCGGGCTCCAGCAGCTCCGCGTCCGAGAGACCGGCATAGGTCTCCAGCAACGCCGCCCACTCCGCGCCGAGCCGCTGCAGTACCCTCTCGCTCTTCATAGCCCCGTCGCGTCAGGTCGCGTCGTGGAAGATCACGCCGACGGTATGCCGGCGGCCGCTCCGCAGGCGGCTCACCCCGTGCCGCAGCGTGACCCGGTAGACACCCCGCCCGCCCCGGACCGGGCGATGGTGGACCGCGAAGATCACGCCGTCCCGCGACTGCATCCGCGGCCGCTGTTCGGTCAACACGAATTCGCCGCCGCTGAAGTCCTCCCCCGGCTCCGAGAGCAGGAACGCCACCTGGAACGGGAAGACGTGTTCGCCATAGAGATCCTGGTGAAGGCAGTTGTAGTCTCCCGCGCCGTAGCGCAACAGCAGCGGCGTCGGACGCGTCTGCCCGGCCCGGTGGCAGCGCTCGAGGAAGTCGCCGTGCCGCTCAGGATAGCGCACCTCGGAGCCCAGGGATTCGCTCCAGCGGTTCGCCTGCGGGGCGAGGCGTGCGTAGAACGCCGCGCGCAGCTCCGCGATGATGTCGGGTAAGGGGGAGCGGAAGTACTTGTACTCGCCCTTCCCGAAGCCGTGCCGCGCCATGACCACGTGGCTCCGGAAGCGGCGGTCGTCGTCGTACAGGGATGCGATGCCCCGGCATTCGTCCGCGCTGAGAATCCCCTCGACCAGCGCCCAGCCGTACTCGTCGAGATGAGCCGACCGCGCCGGCCAATCGATACGGTCCACCCGGTCCTGTGTCACCAGAGCGTTCACGATCGTTAGTCTATCGGCGGCCGATGCCCGGCGCTCTCCGGTTCTTGCACTCAAACTTCGCGGTATGCATCGGCCAGCGCCCGGATCGTTCCGGGCGCGTTTCCCTCCGCGCGGTTGTTCACGACGATCAAGGCCTCTATCCGCCGCCGCACCGCCTCCGCCATGAGCCGTATCAGATCCCGACGCAAATCGGGTTGCGGCTCCCGGATGCGCTCGTACGGCTGAAACAGCCGCACCGCGTCCTCGTACGTGCGCCCCGGCTTGAGCAGCGCCCGCGCCACCGTGAAGCTGGCGGGAAACGTCCACGGCAGGTCGAGCTGCGCGCCGATCGGCGGCATCTCGGTCCACGAGTTGAACACGTGCGCCACGCCGTTCCGCTGCAGCACCGTGCCGTGCAGGTCGTGCAGCAGCTCCGGGTTGCGCAGCTCGACGCCGTAGCGGAAATCCCGCGGCAGCTGCTCGAGAAACCCGTTCAGCTCGTCCGCCCAGTCGGCGATGTCCGGCAGATCCTTTCCGCGCATCGCCTGGAACTCGAACACGAAGCACCCGGCGTGATCCTTGAACGCCCGGGCGTAGGGAAGCAGCACGGCGTCCTTGAAGAGCTGCGCATTCAGGAAGTCGGGGTTCCTGAGCCCGGCGAGGTTGCCCCAGCGGCGGTCCTGGTTGAGGCGGCGAGCGGTGATCCGGTCCCACACCTTGCTCACGCACGGGAATCCCGGCGGCAGCGACTTCGCGTACGCCGCCAGCGTTTCCTCCGTCGGCGGGTCGTAGAACGCGCTGTCGATGCCCACCGTACGAAACAGCGGGTAGCGCGCGTACTCCTCGAGCCGGCGGGCCGGTTGCGCACCCTTGTAGGAACGGTGATAGACGTCCCCCGCCCAGCCGTCGTAGGTCCAGGTGGACGTGCCGAAGCGGATGTTCGGCGGGATCCCGCGCGCCAGCTCCACGACCTGGGGCGGCGGCTCGGGGAGTGGCGTGGCCCCACCCCCGAACAGATCGGGTTGCGTCGTCTCATCGCGTGGACGCATGCCGTAGTCTACCGGTTGCCTCACGTGACGCTCAAGGCACGCCACGGCAGCTTGCGCCGCTGCGCGTACCGATCCAGCCGGTCGAGCGCCGTGACCGTGAGGGTCACCGCGCCGTAGGACTCCTCGACATTTCCGCGCATCACGTACGGTCCCGTCCCGAAGAGCAGCGGCGCCACTTTGCGATAGACATCGGGGAAGATCACCGTTTCGATCAGCCCGTGGCCGTCGTCGAACGTCACGAACTCCATCGGCTCGTCCTTGATCGTGTGCACCGGCTTCCCCGTCGTCAGCATGCCGACGCAGGTGACGAGCTTGCCCACGTGCGCCCCGAGCGCCGTCGCCGGCATCGCATGGACGGCTCGCACTGTGTCCGCGACCAGATCCATCGGATGGCACGAGGCGAGGTAGTCGAGCACCGCGTACTCATCCCGCAGCTGCCGCTCGGCGTCGTACTCGGCGAGTGGTGGAAGAGCCGTAGCCGGCGTCTCCTCCAGCCCAAGCGCTTCCTGTAGGAGTGGGTTGACCCCGGAGCCGTGCCCCGGGGTCCTCGGCCTCCCCCGCACACCCCCCGCATCCACGAGCCACATGAGCTGGGGTCGAGTACGCCCCTGTGCGATGCCGTCGCATGCGCCGGCCTGGACCAGCACGCGCAGATCGCCCGGGGCGAGCCCGGCGCGCTGCTGCAGGTCGCCGAGTGAGCGATACGCGCCGCCGTGCTGCCGCTCGGCCACGAGCGCGGCCAGCCCCGTGGCCGAGAGCCCCTTCAACGCCATCAACCCGATACGCAGCGACCGGCCTCGCCCGGTATAGGAGACGTCGCTCGCGTTGACGTCGGGCGGCAGGATGTCGAGCCCCATGCGGCGCGCTTCGGCGATGTAGGCGAAGGGGGCGTAATAGCCGCCCTCATTGGAGAGCACACCGGCGATGAATTCCGCGGGATGATGCGCCCGCAGGTAACCCGACTGCAGCGCCACCTGGATGTAGGACGCCGAGTGTCCCTTGCAGAACGAGTAGCCGGAGAACGAGAGGATCATCGACCACACGTCGTCCACGATCTTCGGATCGACGCCGCGCGCGCCCGCGCCGGCACGGAACTGCTCCTCGTAGCCGCGCAGCTCCTTCATGGGCCGTTTCTTGGTCAGCGCCTTGCGCACCCCGTCGGCTTCCGCGACGTCCATCCCGGCGAGCGCCACGCACACGTTGACGACGTCCTCCTGGTACACCATCACGCCGAACGTCTCGGCCAGCACGTCGCGCAGCACGGGATGCGGCGGCTCCCAGGGCGCGCCGTGCAGCCGCTCGAGATAGGTGTTGATGTAGCGGTTCGAGGCGGGACGGATGATGCTCGTGTTGAGGACCAGCAGGTCGAACGTGTCGGACTTGCTCCGCTGGCACAGCAGGCGTGACGCCGGTGACTCCGTGTAGAAGACGCCCATCGTATCACCGGTCCGGAACACCCGCTTCGTGGCCTCGTCGGCCGCCGGGGCGCTCGTGGTGTAGTCGATCGTCACACCCTCGTGCTCGCGCACCGCCGCGATCGCGTCGCGGATCACGGCGAGCGAGCGGTTGCCGAGCAGATCGATCTTCACGAGCCCGGCATCCTCGGTGCCGTCCTTCTCGAACTGGATCGTGGGGACGGACGTCACCCCTTCCCCCGTGTCGATCTCCTTCGCGGCGTATTCGACCGGAACGTGGTTGGTGAGGACGTCGGGCACGATCACGACGCCGCCGGGGTGCAGCGACAGGTTGCGCGGCAGGCCGACGATGGCCTCCGCGGCCCGCGCGATCTCGGGCCACGCCCCGCCCAGCGCGAGCGAGCGGAAATTGGGATGCGTGGCGAGCGTCTCGGGGAGCGGTCCGCCGTCCATCCAGGGAAGGCGCTTCGTGATCGCCGTGATCTCGGACGCAGGGCGGCCGTACACTTTCGCCACCTCGCGCAGCGCCGCCCGGCGCTGGAACGTGACGTGGTTCGCGACCATCGCGGAGCGGCCGCCGTCGTACGTCCGGAACACGTACTGCAGCGTCGCGTCGCGCTCGTCCCAGGGAAAATCGAGATCGGCGTCGGGCGGGTCCTTGCGTCCGGGGTTCAGGAACCGCTCGAACACGAGCCCCTGCTCAAGCGGATCCACGTGCGTGAGCCCCAGGCAGTAGCTCACGATCGAGTTAGCCACGCTGCCACGGCCGCAGTGGGTGGGCGCGTGCGCGACGATATCGGCGACCACGAGGAAGTAGTCGGCGTACCCTTTCAGCGCGATGATCGCCAGCTCGTGCTCGATCCGCTCCCTGACGACTGGTGACAGCGTCTCGCCACCATAGCGACGCCTGGCGCCCACCTCCGTGAGCGCCCGCAACTTGGCGAGTGCTTCCGGACCATGGCTCGCCGGCAGGATCACCCGGCCCTCCGGCGGCGCTCCCTGGCAACGCTCGGCCAGCGCCACGACGTTGTCGAGCGCCTCGGGGCAGCCAGGGAAGAGCCGGGCCATCTCCGGCGCCGGCTTGAGCCATGCGTCGCGCGGCGCTACCGCGTCGGGCGAGAGGGTCGACAGCGTCGCGTTCGCCATGATGGCGGCGAGCAACCGATGGCGCGCGTGATCGTGCGGCTGCGCGAAGCGCACGGCATTGGTCGCGACCGGGGGCAGCCCGTGCGCCCGTGCAAAGGCGAGCGCCCGCTCGCGCCCGCTGCCGGGGACCAGCTCCACATAGAGGTTCGCGGTCCCTGACTCCCGTGCGATACGATCGAGCAGGTCTGTATCGCTCGACAGCACCGCTATACCCGCACGATCAGCCGATAGCCGATAGCCGATAGCGAAGTTGCTTTCGCAGTGTCTCGCCGTCACCGCCCGACACATCGTCGCCCAACCCGTCGCGTCGAGCGGCAGCAGCACTGCCCGCTCCGTCGTCGTCTCGAGCGAGACGCCGTACACCGGTTGGAGTCCGTAGGCGCGGGTCACGCGGCGAAAGTCCATCGCGCCGTACACGCCGTTCGTGTCGGTGAGCGCGAGCGTCGTCATACCGCGCTCGAGCGCCGCTTCGGCGAGCGCCTCGAGCGACGACGCGCCGGCGCCGCCGCCGATCAGCGAAAACGCGGAGTGGACGTGGAGATGGACAAAAGAGTCACTCGTCCCTTTATCTCGCATAGCGTATGCTCGCTGTCCCGTACCGCCGCCGGACGCGATCGAGCGCGGTATTGAGCGCGTGACGCCGCGCCATGGGTGGGGGTGGATCGAAGAACGAGAGCTGGATGTCGCTCCCGACGCCGAGGCTCGCCGTGAGGCCGAGCGCTGCGAGTGCGATGCGTCGCGTGATGACCCGGTCGGCGAGCGCGCGGGCGGCTGCCGTGAGCTCGACGTCCAGGTCGGTGGCGGGCTCGAGCGAAGTGGCGCCTGTGGCGTCCCGGTGATCGGCATAGCGCACCACGAGCTCGAGGTGGTCGGCGGTGACGCGGCGCAGCCGCAGGCTCCGCCCGAGCTGCTCGGCCTGGCGACGCAGCTCCGTGTGCAGCAGGTCGCGGTCGTTCGTTTCGAGGCTCAGGGTGGCCTGCGCGCGTATCGTCTCGCGCTGCGCCGGCGGGAGCACTGGACGAGGGTCGACCCCGTTGGCCCGCGCGTGCAGCACGAGGCCGCGGCGGCCGAGCACCCCCTGCACCTGAACGCGGGTGAGCGCCGCGAGCGAGCCGATGCGATGCACGTTGTAGCGTTCGAGCTGCTCGCGTACCGCGGGGAGTGCGCCGGGGAGCGAGGCGAGCGGGTGTGGGGCGAGAAACGCCGGCTCGTCGCCGGGCCGCACGTCCACCACCGGCTCGGGCTTGAGCACGTGTGCCGCTACCTCGCTCACCACCTTGCTGGCGGCGAGGCCCACGGTCACCGGCAGGCCGAGGCGCCCCCAGATCTCGCGCCGGATGCGGACGGCGACGTCGGTCGCCGGGCCGAACAGTTTGCGGGTGCCGGAGAGGTCACCGTAGGCGTGACCCAGTGTGTGCGGCTCGATCACCGGGACGTACGGCTGGAGGATGCGCTCGAGGGCCTGGGCGGCGCGTCGGTAGAGACCGTAGCGTGGCGGCAGGAGCAGCAGGTCGGGGCAGCGACGCAGCGCTTGATAAATGGGCATGCCCGTCGTGACGCCCGCGAGGGCCGCTTCCGGCGACGCCGACCAGATGATCGCGCGGTCGGTGCCCCCCGGCGCGATCGCGAGCGGGCGATCGAGAAATCGCGCGCTCCGCTGTGCGACACGCTCGACGGCGATCGGAAAAGTGAGCGGGTTGACGTACAGAATGGCGCGGTCCATCGGGCACGACACTGGGCTCTGGGAAGGAGAACGTGCCCGAAGAAAAGCCGAAAGTCAAGAAGCCGTTTCCTCTAGGGAAATGGCTATAGTGTTGCCAAAATGTAACGACAGTGATCTCTTCTACTGCGGCTGGACGACCGTCAGAAGAAAGGTCCCGCCCGCCGTCGATTCTACCGAGTGCTCCACGCCGGCATCCACCACCAGCAGATCCCCGGGAGCCAACTCGTGCTCCTTGCCGGCGGCACGGAACCGGATCGCCCCGTCCACCATCTGAACCGTAATGGGCCCTTCCGCATGGTGCGGCGCGATGCGTCCGCCCGCCGCCACCATGACGAGCGTGACGCGTAATCGTCCTTCCTTCACGAGCGTGCGCGCGTTGCGACCGTTGCGCGTGAGTAGCTCCGGGTCGTTGACACGCGCGCGCTCTTCGGCCAGCGAAAAACGGAGCGCCGCGCCGGACAATGGACGATCGATCGAGGACATGACAACGACCTCAGGAAGTCAGCGAGTTCTCGATGGTGTAGCGGATGATCTCGGCGTTCGACTTGAGACCGGTCTTTTCCAGCACGCGGGTGCGATAGGTGCTCACCGTCTTGGGTGAGAGCGACATCGCCGCGGCGACTTCCTTCACGCTCTTGCCCGCGCCGAGCATGCACAGCACCTGATACTCGCGTGCCGACAGCAGCTCGTGCGGCCGACGATTGTCCCCCTTGGCGACCACGGAGGCGAGCTGCTCCGCGAGCGCCGGGCTGACGTACCGCCCGCCACCCACCACGCGGCGGATGGCGGCGACCAGCTGCTCGGGCGACTGGTTCTTGCTCAGATAGCCGGCCGCCCCTGCCTGCAGCACCCGCAGGCCGAACTGATCTTCGGGCTGCACGCTCAGCACCAGCACGCGCAGGTTGGGGCGCAGCAGCCGCAGGCGCTGAATCACCTCGACGAATCCCGGACCGGGCATCGTGATGTCGAGCAGCACGACATCCGCCTGGACCTCGGCGGCACGCGCCAGCAGATCGTCGCCGTTGGTCGCCTCGCCCACGACCTGGAAGGCCGCCGACTCCACGACCCGCCGCAGGCCCTCGCGCACCACCGGGTGGTCGTCGGCGATGAGCAGCCGGATCACAACTGCAGCCGCTCGATCCGGGGCCCGGTCGGCATGCGGACCTCGAGGATCGTCCCTGAAGGCTCGCGTGGAGCCAGCTGCAGCCGACCGCCGAACGCCGCCACCCGCTCGCGCATGCCGACGAGCCCCAGCGATTTCGGTCCCGTGCTCTGGCGATTCGCGACGCCTTTTCCGTCGTCTTCGACGGCCAGCACGAGCCAGCCGTCCTCTACGGCGACACGGACGCGTACGCTCGACGCCTGCGCGTGGCGCGCGACGTTCGTCAGGGCCTCCTGCAGCACGCGGAAGAGAGCGGTGGACCGGGCGTCATCGATCTGGGGCCAGCTCGCCGGCGCCGCCACAGTGCAGGGAATCCCCGTGCGCCGAGCGAACTCCTCGGCCTGCCATTCGAACGCTGCCAGCGGCCCCAGGGTGTCGAGCACGGCCGGGCGCAGCTCCGCGCCGATCCGCTGCACCGATTCGATGGTCCGGTCGATCTGGCCGAGCATCTGCCGTACCGGGCCGCGCAGCGACCGGCTCCCGTCGGGCAGGCGACTCTCCAGCCAGGCGAGCTGCAGCTTGAAACCCGTGAGGGCCTGACCGAGCTCGTCGTGGATTTCGATGGCGATGCGGCGCCGCTCCTCTTCGCGCACGGCCTGCAGCCGGTGGGCCAGCTCCCGCAGCTGCTCTTCGGAGCGGCGCAGCTCTTCCTCCGCCTGACGCCGTCCCGAGATGTCGCGATAGATCGAGTAGATCGCCGGCGCGCCATCCTCGAGCGTGACCGGCGTGCACAGCACCGACACCTCTACCGAAGAGCCGTCCTTCCGGCGCCGCATCGTGACGTCGATGGCGTGGCGACCCGTCGCGGCCACCAGGCCCGCATGCTGCGACTCGGCGATCCGTTCGGGTGGTACGATCAGATCGTCCAGGGTACGGCCCAGCGTCTCGGTCTCCGGATAGCCGAACATGCGCGTGAATTCGCCGTTCACCCGGAGAACGCGACCGCGCGCGTCGGCGAGGACGATGGCCTCGGGCACCCCCTCGAACAGCTGCTCGAACGGGGTTGCGCGGGGCGCGGCGGGCTCCAGGCTCACCGCTTTCCGAGATACGCCCGCACCAGCGGAGCCACCCGTTGGCGCACGAGCGCGGTCTGCAGCCGGTTCATGTCTTCGGCGCCGACCTCCACCAGGAAGCGCGTCTGGTTGCCCTCCCGTACCGCAACCGCCACGCCGTCGCGGTAGAGCACCCGGTTGCCCGCGAGCGCGGGCAGGGCCTCCCCGGGCACGATGATCCCGACCAGGTTCAAGGGGTCGGCCCCACTCACCGCGACGAGCGAGCCCGCCGCCGCTTCGCGACGCACCGCTCGCAGAGTGCCCACCGCCTCCGCCAGCGCATATTGCTCACCGGAGAACCCGCCCACGAAGCGTCCGCCGCGGATCTCGCCCCGCGCCTCGAGCCGCCGGTACACGCGCAGCACGTCGCGCCACGGCACCAGCACCGTCTCGCGCTCCACCAGCCGCCGGAATACGACGCCATACCGCCGCAGCAGCATCCAAGCGACCGCCTCGGCCTGTTGCTCCTCGGGCAGGAGCGTGCGGCGACCGGTGCGCGACCAGCGCCCTGCCGTTTCGACGCCGAACGGCGCGCTCCGCCCGCGGCGCCGCAACCGCCCGATCGGCTTGCGGCGCTCCGACGGCACCAGCAGCGCCCGCAATCCTGCGAAACTGTCCGAGACGACGAGCCCCCAGGCCACGAGCTCTCCCAGCCCCTTCTCCACTTCCGTGCGAAGCAGGCCGGTCGCGTTCACCAGGTCGCCGAAGAAGGACGCCCCTCGCCCGTCGAGCGCACCCAGAACGGCGCCCGCGGCGTGCGACAAGGAGAGCTGCTCCACCACGGGCTCAGGGTGGATGGCTCGCCATACCTCGCCCCGCTCGCGCCGGAACAACGCCAGC
>DATDED010000168.1:0-10770 GCA_036523455.1 Gemmatimonadales bacterium | reverse complement strand
GTGGGCGCCACCCTCTCCGGAACGATCACCGTGCCCGCCGCGAGCGGCATCGCCACCTTCTCGACCCTGAGCATCGACAAGACGGGCACCGGTTACACGCTGACGGCGACCGCGAACGGCCTCACCGAGAGGACCACCACGTCGTTCGACGTCTCCGCGGGGGCCGCGGCCAAACTCGTATTTACGACCCAGCCCACGACCACCGCGGCCGGGGCTTCCATCGCCACAGTCGGGGTAACGGCGCAGGATGCCGTCGGCAATCCGGTGCCGACCTTCACGGGGACCGTGACGGTGTCTATCGCCGCAAATCCGAGCGCCGGTACCCTGTCGGGCACCGCGGCGGTGGCGGCGGTGGCGGGCGTGGCCTCGTTCAACACGTTGAGCATCGACAAGAGCGGCGTCGGCTATACGCTGTCGGCCGCCGCCACAGGACTCACACCGGCCACGAGTAGTGCGTTCGCCATCACGGCGGGACCCGTCGCGCAGCTGGTCTTCACGGTACAGCCGAGTGCCGCGTCGGCGGGAGTCAACATTGCGCCGCCGGTGGCGGTCACGGGGCTCGATCAGCTGGGGAACGTGGCGACAGGCTTCACGGGGTCCGTCACCATGGCGATCGGGACCAATCCGGCCGCCGGGACGTTGTCGGGCACCACGAGCGTGGCCGCGGCGGCCGGGGTCGCGACCTTCTCCGCGCTGAAGATCGATAAGGCGGGCACCGGTTACACGTTGACGGCGAGCGCGACGGGCCTGCCCTCGGCGACCAGTCTGCCGTTCGACATCGCGGTGGGCGTGCCGACGAAACTGGTGTTCACCGTGCCGCCGGTGAACACGGTGGCCGGTGCGGCGATCACGCCGGCGGTGCAAGTGACGGCGCTGGATGCGTCAAACAATCCCGTCCCGACGTTCGCCGGGAACGTGACCGTCGCCATCACCTCCGGTACGGGGACGAGCGGCGCCGCCTTGCGGGGCACGTCCACCGTCGCCGCGGTGGGCGGCGTGGCGACCTTTGCGACCTTGAGCATCGACAAGGCCGGCACCGCCTACAAGCTGACCACCACGTCGACCGGGCTCACGTCGGCGACGAGCGGGAACTTCAACATCACCGTCGCGCCCGCGGTCAAGCTCGGGTTCACGGTCCAGCCACCGGCGACTGCAACGAGCGGCGTGAACATGAGTCCCACGATCAGGGTGGCGGTGCAGGACTCGCTGGGCAACACCGTCACGAACTTCGCCAACACCAATGTCACGATGACGATCGGGACGAATCCGTCGGCGGGCACGCTGTCCGGTACGACGGTCGTCAGGACGTCCTCGGGGGTTGCTTCCTTCTCGGCCCTGAAGATCGACAAGGTGGGAGTTGGCTATACGCTCGTGGCGTCGATGGTCAACATGCTCTCCGCCACCAGCACGCCGTTCACGGTCAATCCGGGACCGGCCACCCACCTCGGGTTCACCGCACAGCCGCTGTCGACGCGGAAGGCGACGGTGATGCCACCGGTCGGCGTCTCCGCCTTCGATGCCGCGAACAACCTGGCGACGGCCTTCACCGGCAACATCACCGTGGGGATCGGCACCAACCCGAACTTCGGCACGCTCACCGGGACCACGGTGGTGAAGGCGGTGGCTGGCGTCTCCACCTTCTCGACCCTCAAGATCGATTCGGCGGGCCTCGGCTACACTCTGACCGCGGCGGCGACCGGCTTGACTGGTGCGACCAGCGCCAGCTTCGACATCACCGCCGGGGACAAGCTCCAGTTCACTGTGCAGCCTCCGTCGACGTCGGCGGCTGGAGCGGTCCTCACGCCCGCGATCAAGGTGTCCGCCGTGGATTCGCTCGGCGCCGTCCTGACGGCGTTCACCGGAAACGTCACAGTGGCGTTGACCGGCGGCCCAGCGGGAGCGGCCCTCACGGGGACCAAGACCGTTGCTGCTGTGGCGGGCGTCGCGACGTTCTCGAATCTTGTCGTCGACTCGGTCGGCACGGGCTACAAACTCAATGCGACCACGTCCGGTCTCGCGGCCGCGACCAGCACTGCGTTCAACACCGTGGGCGGAGCGGCCGTGAAGCTCGGCTTCATCGTCCAGCCGTCCGCGACGCCGGCGGGCGCGCTCATCCAGCCCGGAGTGCAGGTCGCCGTTCAGGATGCGGGCGGGGCCACGGTCAAGGGCGTGACCGGCAGTATCACCGTCGCGATCGGGGCCAATCCATCCAGTGGGGTGTTGTCGGGGACGCTGACGATCCCGATCAATGCCGGCGTGGCGTCGTTCCCCAACCTCAGCATCGACAAGGCGGGAAACAACTACACGCTGACTGCATCGTCGACCGGGCTGACGGGTGCGACGAGCACGCCGTTCAACATCACCGCCGCGGCGACGATCCACCTCGTCTTCAGCGGGCAGCCGGTCACGACCACGGCCGGGCAGGTCATCCCCGGCGTGCAGGTGACGGCGTTGAACGCCTCCAACGCCGTGGTTACGAGCTTCACGGGACCGATCACCATGGCCATCGCGGCCGGGACGGGCGCGAACGGGGCGACCCTCCTCGGGACCACCGTCGTCAACGCGGTGAGTGGCGTGGCGAACTTCACGACTCTCATCATCCAGAAGGCCGGGACAGGTTTCAAGCTTGCGGCCTCCTCACCGGGCGTCGCGGGCGTCAACAGCGCGTCGTTCGCGATCAATCCCGATGTCCCAGTCACGCTGCACTTCGCCGGCCAGCCGACCACAACGACCGTGAACACCATCATCACGCCAGCGGTTACGGTGGACGCGCGCGATCAGTTCAACAACGTGGTGAGGGCTTTCGCGGGGAGCGTCACGATCTCGATCGCACAGGGAACGGCTGGCGCAGTGCTGGGAGGTACAAAGACGGTCAGCCCAGTGGTCGGAGTAGCCACCTTCTCCGACCTGAGCATCAACCTCCCCGGCTCGGGAAACTCGGCCTACCGGTTGAGCGCCGCCGCCGCCGGGCTGACTTCGGCTCTGAGCAATGCGTTCAGCATCAACTAACAGCCCGCCGCGGTCGGCACCCGATCGCTAGCTGAACGCCACGGCACAGGCCGTCGTCCCGAGCGGACGACGGCCTGTTTCGTCGCCGCTTGACGCGAAGGGACGGTCCGCCAAGCTTTAGGGCGCTCACCAGCGAGGCGCCGATGCCGCAGCAGCAATGGGCCAGACTGCAGACCGACGTCAACGTCAAGTTGCGCCGCGGAGCGTGGTATCGGGTCCTCAAGCTGGGGGCCGTGGAAGCGGTGCTGGACGTGAACCGGCAGCCGGTCAGCGTCACCCGCGCGCTGCTGCAGATCGTCCCGACTCCTCCCAGCCGCTGGAGCGTGGTGCCGGCTCCCCGCAACGCGCGCCGGTTTCCCACGAGCTGGGGAGAGCGCTATGGCGTCTGTCCCGCCTGCCGGGGACGCTCGCCTCTGGAGGGCCGGCCCACCACCATGCGGTGCACCCGGTGCAACGGACTGTACGAAGTGGCCTGGAACGAGCCGTACCTCCTGAGCGCCTAGCGCGCCACCGCGCTCCACCCGAGATCCTCCGACGATGACCGTGCCGCAGCCCAGTCCCGCGCCGCGCCGCCCATCCCTGGTGGGAGGACGTGCGACCCGTCCCTCCATCGGGTTTCCGGTCAAGGTCAGCCGCTGGCGGACCTTCTGGCAGGCTCCCGTCCCGGTGCTCATCACCGCCGGAGCCGGTGGTGAGGTGCTGGTCGCGCGCACGCGGCTCGTGCTCACGTTGCTCGTCCTGCTGCTCCCGCTGGCGGACCTGCTGCGGCGGCCGGGGGAGCGGGGGGTCTATGTGGGCCTCGGCGCGGCGCTGCTCGGCGTGGCGCTGGCGGCCATCGCCTTCCACCTCGCCCGGAAGCGCGTGTACACGCCGCCGGTCGGATTCGCCACCAGCCTGCTCGACGTCACGTTGGTGAGCGCCGTGCTCGTGATGTTCCTGGCGCTTGGGCAGCCGCTCTCGGTGGTCAGCACCCGGGTCGCGTTCCTCGTGTACTTCCTCGCGATCGCCGCGGCGGCGCTGCGCTTCGATCCGCGCATCTGCGCGGTGACCGGGGCGGCCGCCATGGTCGAGTACGCCGCGGTGGCGTTCCTGGGGCGAGGGCTCGCGGGCGGTGCGGCCGAGCCCGTGATCTGGATCGATCAGGTGGCACGGCTCGCCCTGCTCGGGATCGCCGGACTGCTGAGCACGACCCTCGTGCTGCGGACGCGAGAGCTGCAATGGCTCTCGGCGCGCGACAAGCTCACGGGGTTCCTCAACCGCGGAATCTTCGACGATCTGCTGAACGACGCGTCCCTGCGCGCGCGGCGTTACGGCCGCCCGCTCTCGATCCTGATGCTCGACGTGGACCGCTTCAAGCAGTTCAACGACACGTGGGGCCACGCGGCGGGGGACGAGGCCCTGAAAGCCGTCTCCGCCGCCATCAAGCAGTCGGTGCGCCAGGGTGAGATCGTGGCGCGTTATGGGGGCGACGAATTCGTCGTGCTGTTTCCGGAAACCCGCCCGGAGACGGCCGTGCAGCGGGGAGAGAAGATCCGCCTGCGCATTCCGCCCATCATCGCCGGGGGCCGCGGACGGCAGCAGGCGGTTCCCGTGACCATCAGCGTCGGGGTCGCGGGTCTGCCCGCCGACGGCGTGGACGGCCTCGAGGTACTGAACCAGGCGGACATGCGGCTGTACGAGGCGAAGCACGCCGGCCGCGACGCGGTGGTCGGACCGGCACCGCAGGCGGAGCCACCCGCCGCCCAGGCGGAGGCCGGCTAACTGGTCGGCGGTCGGTAGTACCAGCCGTAGGCGACCACCGCGCGCTGCACGCCCTTGTCGATCTGCTCCAGCATGTACGCCGCCATCTGCCCGACTTTGCCGCGATAGCTTTCCGCCCCTCCCGGCACGAGTGGCGTTTTCACGACCGCCCCCAGCTCACCGGCCTCCGCTTTGACTCCAACGTAGCGATCGAGCACACCCGAGCGGACCGCCTCCAGCACCCACGGCTTGGTCTCCACGGTGGCTTTGGTGACTTCGACGCGGTGCACGGTCCCGTCGGGGCGGAACCCGACGGCCACCTCGAGGGGCCCGTGCGGCGTGTCGATCCGGATGAACGTGAGGGCGCCGACCGCGGCGCCCGCGCTCTTGCCGATATAGAAGGTCAGCAGGCCGTCATCGGGTCCCCAATCGAGCGCCTCGTGCAGGCGGTGTGCGTCCGTGCGACTCAGATGGATCTCCCGCGCGGTGAACGCCGTCGCGGCGGGCAGGCAGCTCTTCACGGCGTCCTCGCGCTTGACCAGCACGACGGTCGGCGTGATGTGCAGCAGGGCGACGAGCGCGCCCACGAACAGTTTGCTCATATCGCGGTTCCTTCCTTTCCCGGCAGCCACATGCGGCGCAGCGCGAGCAGCGTGACCACGGTGTAGCCCAGTCCCATGGTCCACCCGCCAGCCGCCGTGAGCAGGGCGAATTGCGGGGCGACGAACTTGGTGAGCCACATCCCTGTGAAATCGAGCCAGGGCGCAGCGAAGAGCAGCGTGATCAGGGCGTACCCCCAGCGACGGGAGACACCGAGGCCGAGCACGACGAGCGACAGGAGTCCGGCGATCACGCCGTACATCGGCACGTGGACGTGGGTGTCCTGCACGAGCAGTTTCGTGTCGACGAAGTGGATCTCCGTGGAGTCTGCCACGTCGAACTCGCTCATCGGCATCGCATGCTCCACGACCATCGTCGTCTCCGGGGCCACCGCCGCGGCCGGTTCCGCGTAGGTAGCGGCGATGCGCTTCGGGGCGAATCCGGCGTAGAGCGCGACCATCACGCCACCGAACAGATAGGCGAGCCCGAAGGTGAGCAGCAGGCAGGTGACGGCCCACTTGAGGCGCGCGTCCACGCGGCCGAGGTCATAGGGCATGTCGACTCCGCTCAGAAGAGGTACACCAGCTCCACGATCCCGCGGACGTTCGTGTCGCGCAGGTCCCCGTTCGCGGTGGGGAAGACGGGCTGGTCGGAGTGATCGATCCGCAACGCGGGCCGCAGGGCGAACGCCGGCAGCCGGAACGTGGTGTGCTCGATACTCGAGAAGATCCCCTCCGCTGCCTCGCGATAGAAGTACCAGGGAGAGATCGTGAGCGACTGGAGTGTCTGCGCCGTGCCGCTGGCCACGCCGTCGGCATCATGAAGCGTCTCCGCCCGCACCGTGAGTCCGAACGAGCGCTGCAGCCGCCAGAACGCGGTGGCGGACACGCCCGTCCACGTGCCGGTGGCGCCGCCACCACGGAGCTGCCGGCCGTAGTTGGCCTCGACGCCCACGATGAGTCGGGAAACGGGCTGGAGCGTCGCATCGGCGGCGAGCAGGGTGCGTTGCTGGGCGTCGGTGCCGGCTACCTCGGGCCCGTAGAGGACGTTGAGCCCAACGGCCACACCCTCGGCGGGAAACAGGTCCACGCGCACCCCCGCGGTCTTGCCGCGGTTGTCGTCCACCGCGACGTTCCAGCCGTTGGCCACGTAGGCGGCGGCGTTGATGCGCGGAGACACGGCGTAGCGGGCGAGGGCACCGGTGAGCTTGATCGGCCGCGCCAGCGCGAAGTTGAAGCTGTTGGTGGGGATCAGGTTCAACGGCTCGTCGTCGCGCTCGACGCCGAGCGGGGCGTCGAATCGCCCGAACGTGAAGTTCCACGACGTCGCGCCGGGGGGCGACCAGCTGACGAGCAGGTTGTCGATCTCGGTCTCGGTCACGGGAGCGCCCGTGACCTCGTCGGTGCCGAGACTCGTGGTCAGCTGGCCGAAGAGGTACAGGTAGTCCGACCAGGGCCGGAACAGGCTGAGCGCGATCTTCGATCCCGCGAAGCTGTTGGCGCGGGCGTTACGATCCCAGTCGTACGTCCCGACGGCGAAGCCGCTGATGCTGACGGCGTGGGGCTCCTCGAACGTGATCGTGGTGTCCTGCGCGGCAGCGATCCGGACGACGCTGCACGCCAGGAGGCACCCGAGCGTGACACGCATGGGTCTTCCTCCGAAAAACGCGAATTGTGGTGGACGACGGCTACTCAGCCGTTGCGCACGTTCGGAGGAGGCGGAGTCGGAGCGTAGGCAGGGGAAGCGGGCGGCGATCCGGTGGGCGGCAGCTTGATCGACCCCCCGGGCGGCGGGCCGGCCGGCAGCAGGATGAGGTCGGCTGGAAGGGAGGGCGTCTCGGCCGCGATGGGCGTCGCGTTCCCGGCCATATCGTTGCACCAGCAGGGCGCGCCGGACGAGTCCCGGGACGACATGTCCTGGTGCATCGCGCGATGGCGGCACAGGGCGGCGTCCCGGGCGAACGACGTCAACGGCACCGCCATGACCCAGCAGGCGAACGCGAGGGCGAAAAGGCCGCGGCCGGAGCGGAGAGCGGATCGCATCGAGGGTGGAGTGTAGGTCAGGAGAGGGGGCGTCGGCAACCCAGGTGGCGTCAGACTGTAGTACGGACTGTGGCGCGGCGCCCACACTGCCGGCCGGGACGGCCGACAGCGAGTGGGAATTTCGGGAGGTTGCAGCGGGGCACAAAACCTGCCGGCGGTCCTATGTCTTGCCGCGTCATCCGTCCTTGCCTCTTCGGCTCGCCGCCGCCGTCCGCGTCTCGCACCGGCTCGGCCTCTCCGCCACGCTGGCCAGCGGGGCGCTCGTTTCGACCCTGCTCGTCGCCAACTGCAACGTCGCCGGCAGGACCGGTCCACCGCCGGTCGCGAGCCAGCTGGCCTTCAAGGTGGATCCGTCCACCACGCCGGCGGGGAGCACCATCCCGCCGGTCGTGGTGCAGGCGCGGGATTCCTCGGGGAAGCTCGTCAGCGACTACCACGACAGCATCACGGTCATGCTCGCGGTCAACCCCGGGAACGGCACGCTGCTCGGGACGCGAACGGTGGCGGCCGTAGGCGGTGTAGCCACGTTCACCGATTTGAGCATTCAGGCGGCGGGCACGGGCTACCGGCTTCAGGCGAGCTCGGGGACCCTGACCCCGACGCTGAGCGCGAAATTCGACGTCGTGTCGGGACCGGCGACCCACCTCGGGTTCACGGTGCAGCCGGGCACATCCATAGCGGGGGCCGCGATCGCTCCTGCCGTGAAGGTCACCGCGCTGGACGCCCTGGAGAACGCGGCGACGGGGTTCACGGGCTCTGTCACCGTAGCGATCGACAGCGGGACCGGCACCGGCGGGGCCACGCTTTCCGGGATCACGACGGCGAACTCTTCGGCCGGCGTGGCGACCTTCTCGACGCTCAGCATCGACAAGATGGGCATCGGGTACCGGCTCGCCGCCTCCGCCGCGAGCCTGGCCCCGATCACGAGTGATTCCTTCGACATCGTCGCGGGCGTGGCGGCCCAGCTGGTGTTCATCGCGCAACCGCCGGCGACGACGATCGCCGGGGCCATCATCGCGCCGCCGGTCCAGGTCGAGGTGCGCGACGCCGTCGGGAACCTGGTGACGGGGTTCGCCGGGAACGTCACGATCTCGATCACGAGCGGGAGCGGGACAACCGGGGCATCGCTGGCCGGTACGAGGACGGTGCTGACGAGCGGCGGGGTCGCCACCTTCTCCGACCTGAGCATCAGTCGCAGTGGTGCGGCGTACACGCTCTCGGTGAGGTCCAGCGGCCTGGCCGGCGCCACGAGCACGCCCTTCGACATCCTCGCCGGTCCCGTTTCGGCGCTCGCGTTCTCGGTGCAACCGGTGACCACGTCCGCGGGAGCGACGTTCGTCCCTGCGGTCGTCGTCTCGGCGCGGGACGCGGCCGGCAATACCGTAGCTTCGTTCGGCGACCCCATAACGCTCTCCATCAGCGCCAACCCCGGTAACGGGACGCTGCACGGCACCACGACCCAGGTCGCGGTCAGCGGCGTGGCGACCTTCCCGGATCTGAGCATCGACAGCTCCGGAACCGGGTACCGCCTGCAGGCCGCCTCGGGCGCTCTGAGCGTCACGAGCCAGGCGTTCAGCATACGAGCGGGAGGCGCGTCCCGGCTCGCCTTCAGCGTGCAGCCCGGGGCGGCCGTCGCGGGCGCGACGATGTCCCCGGCCGTGCAGGTGAGCGAGCTGGACTCGTTGGGGAACGTCGTCTCGAGCTTCGCGGGCGCGGTGACGCTGGCGATCACGCCGGGATCGGGCACCGACGGGGCGTCGCTCTCCGGCACGACGACGGTCACGGCGGCCGGCGGCGTAGCGAGCTTCTCGACGCTCTCCATCGATTCGGCCGGGACCGGGTACACCCTCACGGCCTCGACCGCCGGCCTCGCCGACGAGGTCAGCGCGACCTTCAAGGTCACGCCTGGTCCCGGCAGCCGGCTCGCGTTCACGGTGCAACCGAAATCTGTCAAGGCCGGCGCCGTCTTCAGCCCGCCGATCGAGGTGACGGTGCTGGACGCCATCGGCAATACGGCGACGAGCTACGCCGGGAACGTCACGCTGTCGATCACGACGGGGACCGGCACCAGCGGCGCCAACCTCGCGGGAACGAAGACGGTCTCCGTCGCGGCCGGGGTCGCGTCCTTCTCCGACCTCAGCATCGACCTGGCCGGCAACGGCTACACGCTCTCGGCCAGGTCCAGCGGGATCACGGGGACAGTCAGCAACTCCTTCGACATCCTCATCGGCTCGTTGACGCAGTTGGTATTCACGCAGCAGCCGACGACCGATACGGCCGGGCAGGCTCTCTCACCGGCCGTGCTGGTCACGGCCCAGGATGCGGCCGGGAACACGGTCACCAGCTTCACCGGCAACATCACGATGTCGATCGCGGTGAACCCCGGCGGGGGGACCCTGTCGGGCACCGCGACCAAGGCCGCGGTCGCTGGAGTGGCCACCTTCAGCAACCTGAGCATCGACAAGGCGGGCACCGGATACCGGTTGCAGGCCGCCGCGGGGAGCCTGAAGGATACGAGCCAGGCGTTCAGCATTCTCGCCGGAACCGCCACGAAGCTCGCCTTCACGCAGCAGCCGACGACCACGACCTCCGGCGCGTCGATCAGCCCGTCCGTCAAAGCGGCGGCCCAGGACGCGTTCGGGAATACGGTGTCGAGCTTCACGGGCAACGTGACCGTGGCGATCACACCCGGAACGGGCACGGCCGGCGCGGTCCTGTCCGGCACCCTGACACTGGCCGCGAACAATGGGGTCGCCACGTTCTCCAACCTGAGCATCGACAAGGCCGGAACGGGCTACACCCTCAGGGCCACGGCCTCGGGGCTGACGACGGCGACGAGTGCGGCGTTCAGCATCAATACCGGAGTGGCGACCCAGCTCGCGTTCACGACGCAGCCCGTGAACACCGCCGCCGGGGCCACGATCCCGACCGTCCGAGTGACCGTGCGGGACGCGTCGGGGAATACCGTGACCGGATACAGCGGCTCGGTGACGATGGCGATCGGGACCGACGCCGGCAACGGAACATTGTCCGGCACCCTGGTGGTGGCCGTGTCCCAAGGCGTCGCCACCTTCTCCAACCTGAGCATCAACCACACGGGAGTCGGCTATACGCTCAAGGCCTCCGCCACAGGCCTGTCGACCGCGTTCAGCCTGCCGTTCAACATCGTCGCCGGCGCGGCGGCCAGGCTCGTCTTCACGGTGCAGCCCGTGACCACGACGGCAAAGGCGACGCTCGCGGCGATTCAGGTCACGGCTGAGGACAATCAAGGGAACGTCGTGACCGGCTTCACGAGCAACGTGACGGTGGCTATCGCGGTGAATCCCGGGGGCGGTGCGCTGTCCGGGACGCTGACCAAAGCCGCCGTGGCGGGAGTGGC
>DATDED010000167.1:0-1934 GCA_036523455.1 Gemmatimonadales bacterium | reverse complement strand
CCGCTGGCCGCGAGGAACAGCGCACCGGGGTACTGCCATACCATGCGATCGAAGCCGAGTGCCTCCGAGTAGAAGGCGGACGCGGTTGCGAGGTCTCCCACATGCAGATGCACGTGGCCCATCACCGTTCCGTCCGGCATTCCCGTCCAGGGATCGGCGCCGGCCTCGCGTAAGAGTCCGGCCACATCCAGGGGATCGGTTGCCATCATCAGCTCGCGGCCGATCCGTCGCCACGTCCCGCGCGGGCGGTCGGCGTAGATTTCGATGCCGAGACCATCGGGATCCTGGAGGTAGAGCGACTCGCTGACCAGGTGATCGGCCGATCCGACCCGCTCGCCGAGCTCCCCCAGATGGCGTACGAGCCGCCCCAACAACCGCCGATCCGGCAACAGGATGGCGAAGTGGAACAGCCCGGTGCGTGTCCGGCGCGGCACCGCCCGCACGCCCGCGCGCTCGTGGAGCTCGACGAGCGGCGTGTCGGCGCCCTGCGGCCCGAGCAGCGCACTCGACCCGTCGCGCCGCAGCGCGCGCAGGCCGAGCGTCCCCTCGTAATACGCGAGCGAGCGGGCGAGGTCGGCGATCTGCAGACGCACGCGTCCGAGACGCGTTCCCTCGGGGAGGCGGTAGCCGCTCGGTGCTTCGCCATAGCTGCCGGGTGTCGCGGGCTGCGCGCTCCCGGCGTCGCCGAAAATGTCGTGGGTCGAAACGCCCATGTTGGTCACTCCATCAGGCCGTCGTTGAACTGCAGAACATAGCGCTCACCCCTGGTGCAACTGTGCACGCGCGGTCGCGACGATGTGCTCCACCGTGAATCCATACCGGGCCATCACCTCGGGTCCCGGCGCCGATGCGCCGAAGTGGCCCACGCCGATGATCGCGCCGGCCGGCCCGACGTAGCGTTCCCAGCCGAACGGAGAACCCGCTTCCACGCTGACCCGGGCGTGTACCGCCGGCGGAAGCACGGTTTCGCGGTACTCGGGCGTTTGCGCCTCGAATAGCTCCCACGATGGCATCGACACGACGCGAGCCCGGATGCCCTCGCTGGCGAGCTGCCGCTGCGCGTCGAGCGCCAGCGACACCTCGGAGCCGGTCGCGATGAGAATGAGCTCCGGCACCCCCTCCGCCGCGTCGATCAGGACGTATGCCCCGCGTGCGGTGCCGGCGGCCGGGGCGAGCGTGGTCCGGTCGAGCACCGGGATCTTCTGGCGGGTGAGCACCAGCCCTACCGGCCCGCCCGTGTGCTGCATCGCGATCCGCCACGCCTCGACCGTTTCATTGGCGTCGGCCGGCCGGAGCACGAGCAGGTTCGGCATCGCCCGCAGGCTGGCGAGCTGCTCGACCGGTTGATGCGTCGGGCCGTCTTCGCCGAGCGCGATGCTGTCGTGGGTCCACACGTAGATCACGTGGGCCCCGCTCAGCGCGGCCAGCCGGATGCTCGGGCGCATGTAATCGGAGAACGTCAGGAACGTCGCGCCGAACGGCACCACGCCGCCGTGATGCGCCATCCCCGTGAGAATGGCGGTCATCGCGTGCTCGCGGATGCCGAAATGGAGGTTTCGTCCGGCGTACCCCCACACCCCGCCGGCCATCCCCTGCGTCGGCGGCATTTGGCCCGCCGCCGCTACCGCGGTGCTCTGAAAGTCTCCTTTTCCCTTCATCATGGTGCGGGTGGAAGGATCGAGGTCGGCCGACCCGCCGACGAGATTCGGCACCGACTCGGCCAGCACCCCGATCACCTTCGCTCCGGCATCCCGCGTGGCCATCTCGCCGTCCGTGGGCGCGAACACGGGAAGCCCGCCATCCCATCCCGGGGCCAGCTCGCCCGCCATCGCGCGGTCGAAGGCGCGGGCGAGGTCCGCCTGCGCGGCGCGATACGCGTCCATCGCCTGTTGCCAATCGCTCCGCATCGCAGCGCCACGCGTGCCGACCTTGGA
>DATDED010000166.1:0-5346 GCA_036523455.1 Gemmatimonadales bacterium | reverse complement strand
CCAGCGCGCTGGCGAACGCCATGACGAAGCCGAGCGCGAAGACCGCCGCATCGGATCCCGACAGGAGGTCGCGGTTCTCCCACAGCTCGAGTCCCGTCGCCGCGAACATGACGGGGATGGCGAGCAGGAAGGAGAACTCGGCGGCGGCCGGCCGCGCGACGCCCACCAGCAGCGCCCCCATGATCGTCGCTCCCGAGCGCGACACGCCGGGGATGAGCGAGCACAGCTGCGCGAGCCCGATCCACAGGGCCGTGCTGTATCCGATCTGCATCACCGACTCGATGCGCGGAGAGGGACGCCAGCGCTCGATGGCGAGGATGGCGACGCCACCCGCGATCAACGCCGCGATGACTACCGCGGGCGTGAACAAATGCGCGGTGATCCAGTGATGGGTGAGCAGGCCCACGATGGCCGCGGGCAGGAACGCGACGACCAGCGCCAGCACCAGTCGGCGCGAGCCCCCGGCGGCCAGGCCGCCGCGCACCACGCGCCACAGCAGATCGCGATACAGCCAGACGACGGCCAGGATCGCGCCGAGCTGGATGACGATCTCGAACGCGTCGGCGCGCGGCCCCACGAAGCCGAGGGCGTGACCCGCCAGGATCAGATGCCCCGTGGAGGAGACGGGGAGGAACTCGGTCGCGCCCTCGACCAGCCCGAGGATGATCGCGGCGATGATGTCGTGCATGCCGGGGTACACGTCGTGAAAGGTGGCCGCAAGCTACTGCTGGCGGTGAACTTCCGCTCGGTCGGCCGCATCGGCCCCAGACCGGCGCCCCCCCCGCAGGTAGGCCACCCAGTACACGCCCGCCACGAGCAGCGTCCCGCCGACGATGTTGCCCCCGGTCACCGCGAAGAGATTGCGGGCAGCGCCCGCGATCGGGAGCGCGCCTTGCGGATCGAGCACCAGGCCGAACGGAAGGAAGAACCAGTTGGCGATCGAGTGCTCGAAGCCGATCGCCACGAAGGCGGTGATGGGGAAGAGGACCGCCAGGATCTTGTCGGCCACGCTGCGTCCGCCCATCGCGAGCCACACCGCGAGACACACGAGCGCATTGCACAGCACGCCGCGGGCGAACGCCTCGCCGAACGAAAGGGCCGCCTTGGCGCCGGCGACGCGGATCGCCGTTTCGCCGACCGCGCCGCCGTCGAGCCCGGCGATGCCGCCCCACCGCACCAGCACCACCGTGCCCAGACAGCCGAGCACGTTGCCGGTGTAGGCCAGGAGCCAGTTGCGCAGCACGTCGCGGCTGCCGATCAAACCGCTCGCCCACGCCATGGCGAGCAGGTTGTTGCCGGTGAACAGCTCGGCGCCCGCGACCAGCACCAGCACGAGCCCGAGGCAGAAGGCCAGGCCGCCGAGCAGCCGGGTCACGCCGAAGCCCAAGCCGGAGTCGGTCACCACGACGAGGAAGAACAGGGCGCCGAGGGCGATGAAAGCGCCGGCGAGCACCGCCAGCACGAGCACCGTCACGGCGCTGGTATGCGCCTTCGCGACGCCAAGGCTCTCGACTTTGGCGGCGATCTCGCGGGGTGGGTGGGCGTCGGGCATGGGCTAAACTGCCTCTCGTGCGGGCCCCGATCAAGGCAGGGAATCCCGCCCGTTCAGCCCGCGTAACGGAGTACGGCGATGAAGTGACATGCAGAACCGGCGAGGACAAAGCAGTGCCACACGAAGTGGCTATAGCGCATTCGCCGGGCCCTGAGGAAGAGCACGCCCGCCGTGTAGGCGACGCCACCCGCGAGGAGCCACAACACGCCGGTGAGGGGCACGCCGAGCCACAGTGGCTTGATGGCGATGAGCATCAGCCATCCCATTCCGAGATAGACGCCGGTGGAGAGTTTGGGGTAGCGAAACCCCGCGAGCGCTGTCAGCACGATCCCGATCGCGGCGAGGCTCCAGACCAGACCCAGGAGCGTCCAACCCCACGGCCCCCGCAGCGCCCCGAGCGTGAACGGGGTGTACGTCCCGGCGATCAACAGGAACACGGCGCTGTAATCGAGGACCCGGAATACGCGCTTGGCCTTGCCGTCCTTCAGGGCGTGGTAGAGGGTAGAGGCCGAATACAGGAGTACCAGGGTCGCCGCGAACACGGTCGCGCCGATGACGGCGAGGGGTTCCCCACGTCGAGAGGCACTGGCGAGGAACGAAGGAATCGCCGCGAGACTCGCGAGCAATCCGACGCCGTGGCTGACGCTGTTGGCGATTTCTTCGCCGAGCGACTGGTTGCGTTCGTTCACGCTGCCGGAGGATGTAGGTCGGAGCAATCTTACTGCGCTGTGATCTTGGCGAGCAACCAACCGTGCGGGTCGATCAGTACTCCTGAGGGCTCGGCCGCGGACCAGAATTGGAAGTCTCCGGTCGGCTCGTCCAGTTGGACACGATGAACCCGCAGCCCTTGGGCGGACTCGATCCCGATCTCGAGGGGGAGGTGATAGCGTGCGCCCGTCTGTCGTAGCGAGACCGTTACCCGGTACCCGCCGGAATCCGGAGCGATGCCGGCGTGCCAGGTCAGCTCCGGTACGCCCCCGCGATCCAGCCAGTCGCGCCGCCACCACTCGAGGGACTGCCCCGTCCCCGCGCTCAGCGTCGCGACGAACTCCTCGAGCGTGAACGAGCGGAATCGCCAGCGGTCGAACAGCAGCCGCACGCCGCGCTCGAACGCCGCGTCGCCGACGGCGAACCGCAGGACGTGCATGACCCACGGCAGCCGGCCATGGACGAAGTTGCCAGCGAGCGGCCCACGGGGGGCGGTGATCGGCGGCTCGTCGGGCGTGCCCGCCATGCGGAGGTAGCCTCGGCGATAGGATGCGAAGTCGGCCGGGACCGGCAGCCCGCGCGCTTCGTCGTAGAGCATCTCCGCATAGTCTCCGAACCCCTCCGTCCATTGATAGCTGCCGGGACCCCGGCCCGCGATCGTGTAGAACCACCACAGCAGCGCCGTCTCGTGCGCATCGTGCCCGGTGGTGCGGAGCGCCTCGGCGAGATAGCGCGCCTCGTAGATCACTCCGCCCGCGATCGCGCGGCGCGCGAAGATCCCGTCAACTGTGGCGAAGGTGAACTGGTCGAAGGCGTACGGTCCGAAGCGGGAGGTGTAAAAAGCCAGCACGTCGGCGCTGGTCCGGAAGATCTGCTCGGCAGAGGCTCGTGAGGCCGGATAGAGCAAGGTGCGCATCCGCCGTCCGGCGATCATGCGCTCGGTCTCCTCCCAGCGGGCATCGGCAATCACGCTGGCCGCGCGGATCGGCTGCGACGTCTCGTAGCGCTCCACATGCAACGCACCGTGATCCGCCGCATGCAGGCGGCGTCCCGGCGCCAACACGCGGAATCCGCGGGGTACTTCGAGCTGCGTGGAAACGATTGCCCAGTCGTCGAAATCGACGGGATAGAAGCGGTCGGACCAGAGGAGATAGATGCTGCTGTCGGCGAGCACGGGCCGGTCGTCGCCGACGCTCCGTCCCGGCGCTCCCGATAGGTGGAAGACGAGTCGCTCGTGCGAGCTCGAGCGCGCGACCCGCACGGTCACCACGTCGCCCTCGCGCGTCAGCGTGGCCGTGCCGGCTCGGCTCCGCACCAGGGCGGTGTCATACCAGGCGGCCAGGAAGAAGGTGAACTCCGTGTCGCCTGCAGGATTGGCGATGTCAAGCGTTGCCGTGAGTTGGAGGCGGCGGGATGCTAAGTCCGGTCGGATCAGGAGCTCGCAGCGCCGGATGTCCGGGGGTGCTGTGGCCACCTGGCGCTGGGATGTGTCGGGGAGCAGGGCCACCGTCCCCAGCACGAGCAGGAGAATCCTGTTGGAGGCCATCATCCCAAGACCTGGACGCTCATCGGCTGGCTCTGTGGCGCTGTTTGACGACCGAGCCGCCGCACGCTACTTGAATCTGGCGTCCTCACCAGAGGAGTTCGCATGAAAGCTGTCCTGGTTCTCGTCGTCCTCATCGCCGCGGCGTTGGGCGTGTCCACCCTGTACTACCACGAGCGTGGCGTGACCGCTCGGATCCGGGCCGACTCGCTGGCCGGGGTTGCGGACTCCCTCACCTTCCAGGACAGCTCCTTGCGGGCGAGAAACACCGCACTCTCCGCCGCGCTGGACACGCAGATGACCGCGGCCTCCCGCCAAAAAGAGGCGGAGATCGGTGAGCTGCGCAACACCTACGACCAGCTGGTGCAGGACATGCAGGCGGAGATCGCCCAGGGCCAGATCCAGATCACCCGCCTGGCGGACCGTCTCAGCGTGAGCATGGTGGACCGGATCCTCTTCCCCTCGGGCGAAGCGGATATCACCCCGGCGGGCATCCGGATCCTGCAGCGGGTCGGCAATGTGCTGAAGACGACGGAGGGCAAGATCATTCGGGTCGAGGGACACACCGACAACGTGGCGATCAGCGAGCGCCTGAAGGGCACGTTCCCTACCAACTGGGAGCTCTCCACCACCCGGGCGTCCAACGTCGTGCGGTTCCTCCAGGACACCGTCGGCATCGACCCGGCGCGCCTTCAGGCGGTGGGGCTCTCGGAATACCATCCGATCGCGAGCAACGCGACGGTCAAGGGCCGCAGCCAGAACCGGCGCATCGAGATAGCGCTGCTGCCCCTGGTGGAGGGCCGCGAGCCGTAGGAGACGCATCGCCGACTCATTCCCGCTCGACGAAGCGGTAGCTCGCGTGGGAATCGTAGTCGATCCCGTGTTTGCGCTTCAACTCCTGGATGTGGCGGAGCGTGCGGTTGGTGTGCGGGCCGACGCCCTCGTTGGTGTGCAGCAGCATCTCCTCGAGGCAACTCGTCACGCTCATGTGCTTGTGGAGGGCGAGATCGTTGAGCAGCGCGGCGAGTCGCTTCTCGAGGCGCACCGGGACATCCACCCGTTCGATCTCGATCGGCGGGCCGGCATTGAAGAGGTGATGCCCGAACCCGAGCAGGTAGCCGTGCAGGTCGCGCACGCGGTAGTCGCGCAGCCCATAGGGCTGGTCCGCCGGCGGGTGGACGATTGTGACACCGTTGGCGCGCTGGAACGCGTACAGCTCGTCGGCATTGTCGACGACGAAGTACACCGAGCACCCGTCGGGACTGGGCGTGCCCCGTTCCAGGAACATCTGCACGTGGCCCAGGTTCACGCCCGCCATCTCGGGCGGATCGCCGTGGGTGAACGCCAGCATGAAGCCCAGCTTCTTCGTGTAGAAGTCGGCGGCGGCGAGCACGTCGCTGACCGGCAGAGCAGGGTGGATCTGCTCGCAGTCGACGTTCGGGACAATGGGGGTGGTCATGGAATGGCCGGCCGCGAGAACTCGTTCGCCCGGCGCCGTCCCAGCCGCACGAGCAGCAGCGCTGCCCGCGCCGTCTGCATCGGA
>DATDED010000165.1:0-7680 GCA_036523455.1 Gemmatimonadales bacterium | reverse complement strand
GTCGACAAGCTGATCGCAATGGGCGCCCGCATCGTGCTGTGCGATCCCCATCGCGCGGTGATCTCGGGCCCGTCGCCGCTCAAGGGCGGAACGGTGGAGTCGCCCGACATCCGGGCCGGCATGGCGATGCTGCTCGCCGCCCTCGCCGCCGAAGGCGATTCGGTGATCCACAACGTGGGCCAGATCGAGCGCGGCTACGAGCGCATCGACGAGCGGCTGCGGGCGCTCGGCGCCCAGATCGAGCGGCGCGAGGATGGACGCTGAGCCGGCTCCGGGCGCTGTAGCCGCCCAGCGTGGGCCGCTGGCGGCCGGTCTCGTGATCGAGGGGCCGGTGGGTGATGCGGCCGTCCCGCGACTCGAGCTGAACGAATGGGCCAACCGCTACGGTCTCGTGGCGGGGATCACCACGCGGCACGGCGGCTTCTCCCTGGGACTGTGGAGCGAAGAGGCGACCGGAGCGGTGATGACGCGCTGGCGGGCCTTCCGCAAGGCGTTCGAGCCGCGATTCCCGACCCTCGTGCTGGGGCACCAGGTGCACGGCACCGACGTGCGCTGGCACGAAGCCCTGCCGGCGGGGTGGCTGGTGCTCGAGGGGGTGGACGGCCATGCCACCGGGCAGTCGGGGGTCCTGCTTGCGATCACGGTGGCAGACTGCATCCCGGTCTACCTGGCAGCGCCCGAGCGCGGCGCGATCGCCTTGCTGCACGCCGGGTGGCGGGGTGTGGCCGGAGGGGTGCTGGAGCAGGGTGTGGAAATCCTGGCGGAGCGTTCTGGGACCGCCAGGAGGAATATCGTAATGCATTGTGGTATAGGCATTTGTGGCAACTGCTATGAAGTAGGTTATGAAGTCGCGGAGAAGCTCAACGGCCGACCTGGAGCGGCTGGCCAGAGCTTCGTGGACCTGCGATCCATCCTCGCCGCTCGCGCCGTGAATCTCGGGATTCGCGAAGTCACGATCTCGACCTTCTGCACCGCGCATCACCAGGATCGGTTCTTCTCGCATCGCGCCTCAGGGGGAAGGGACGGGCGCATGGTGGCGTACCTGGGGCGGCCTTTGGCTTGACACCCCCGGAGGGGGGGCTACATTCACCTTCGAAGCGGGCGAAGTTCGGCCCGCGCTTTTTTTTATGCTCACCGACAGCTTGGTGGAGGCTGTTCGGGCCCGCCTCGAGGAACTGGGGCTCGATCTGGCCGACATTCGTCTGGGCGGCACGCCGAATCGGCCGCTCGTCCAAGTGCGCATTGATTGGCCCGCGACGGACCCCGAGCGGCGCGTGACGGTGGAGGACTGCGCGCGGGCCAGCCGGGCCCTGGAGGCGTGGCTCGACGCCGGTGGCCCCCTGGGCCCCCGGTATCAGCTCGAGGTCTCCAGCCCGGGCCTGGACCGGCCGCTCCGCTGGCACCGCCATTGGGTGCGATTCGTGGGGCGCGAGGTCACGGCCAAGCTCGAGGGGCTGGGCCGGGTGCGCGCGCGCATCGAGGCCGTGCCGGACGAGGGGACCGTCGTGCTCCGGCCCGAAGGCCGCGAGCCCGTGACCCTGCCGCTCAGCGCCGTTCGAGAGGCGCGGTTGGCAGTGGACCTGTAATACCGACGACCGATGACTGAAGACCGATGACCGACGATCGATGATTGGAACACACTGATGGCGAATACCACCGACGTAGTCTCCGCGATTCGCGAGCTGACGAGCAGCAAGCAGCTCGAGCGCGGCGAGATGATCGACTTGCTCAAGGACGGCCTGCACGCCGCCCTCGTGAAGCGGTACGGACCCAACGTGCGCGCCGAGATCGCGATCGACGAGCTCAAGGGCACGATCCGCATCGTCGTGTTGAAGACCGTGGTCGAGGCGATTGAGGATCCGGGCACGCAGGTGACGCTCGAGGAGGCGCGCTTCGAGGATCCCGACTTTCAGGTCGGGGACGTGCTCGAGGAGGAGGTGCCCTTCGCCGAGTTCGGGCGCACCGCGGTGCAGGCGGCGAAGCAGCGGATCATCCAGCGCGTGCGGGAAGGGGAGCGGACCCGCATCCGGGAGGAGTTCTCCGGCAAGGTGGGCGACCTGCTCCCGGGTGAGGTGCAGCAGATCGAGCGCGGCAAGATCGTGGTGATGCTGGCCAAGTTCCGCGAGGCGGAAGCGATCATCCCCTACCGCGAGCAGAATCATCGCGAGCACTTCCACCAGGGCGACACGATCCGCGCCGTGTTGAAGCGGATCGAGGAGACGCCCAAGGGCCCGCGCCTGATCCTGTCGCGCGCCGACCCGTTGTTTGTGAAGGCGCTGTTCCGGATCGAGGTCCCCGAGATCCAGCAGCAGATCGTCGAGATCCGCGCGACCGCGCGCGAAGCGGGGAGCCGCACCAAGATCGCCGTGATCTCGCGCGACGACGCCATCGATCCGGTGGGTGCCTGCGTGGGGTTGAAAGGCTCGCGGGTCCAGGCCGTGGTCAACGAGCTGGGCGGCGAGCGCATCGACATCGTGCCCTGGTCTCCTGATCCGGAACGGTTTGCCAAGCTCGCCCTGGCGCCGGCGCGGGTGGCGCGCGTGTTCTCCGATCCCGACAATCGCACCATCCAGGCCATCGTGGACGAGGACCAGCTGTCGCTGGCCATCGGCCGCAACGGGCAGAACGTCCGCCTCGCCTCCGAGCTGACCGGATGGAAGATCGATCTCTACTCGAGCCGGGAGTGGCTGGAGCGTGGCGGGGAAGGGCCGCTGTTCGCGCCGCTGCCCCCGGAGGAAGAGCAGGCGGTGAAGGTCCCGCTGGCCGAGCTGCAGGGCTTCCCGCCGGAGCTGATGGCGCTGCTGGAGCAGAACGGCAAGAAGACGCTGCAGGACGTAATCGACCTGGAGCGTGAGGACGTGGACAAGCTGCAGGGCATGACGCCCGAGCTCGCCGAGCGCCTGATGGCGTTCCTGAACGAGCTCACCGAGGAAGGCGGGGAAGAGCCGGGCGCCGGGGCGACTAACGCCCCAGCGCCGGCGTGAGCGATCGCAGCGATCGGCTCACGGGGCTGCTCGGTCTCGGGCTCCGCGGCGGGCAGGTCGTGATCGGCGTGGCGGGCGTGCGGGCGCGGCTGCAGCAGGGACGGCTCGCGCTGGTGGTGCTGGCGGCGGATGCCAGTCCCCGGACGCGGGAGAAGGTGGAGCGGTTGGCCGTGGCACGCGGGATTCCCGTGCTGCGAGGACCGGATGCACTGCAGTTGGGCGCACGGCTCGGCCGCGCCGCGGTGCAGGCGGTGGGGACCGAAGATCGCGCTCTCGCGCGCGGTTTGATGCGGCTTTCGGAGGAGTGAGTGGCGACACGGATTCATGATCTGGCGGCGGAGTTCGGGATCTCCAGCGAGCAGGTGATGTCCATGCTCAAGGAGATGGACATCTTCGTGCGCAGTCATCTCACCCCGCTCAAGGACGAGCAGGTGGCGATGATGCGCGCGCGCTGGGAGCGCGAGAAGCGGCGCCAGAAGGAGCCGGCCCCGACCGCGGGCAAGCGCCGTCGGGCGGTCAAGACGCCCGAGCCGACACCGGTCGTCGAAGAGGCACGGCCCAAGCGGCGCCGCCGGACGGCGGCCGAGGTGGCGGCGGCGGAAGCCGAGGCCCAGGTGGAGGCCGACCGGGTGGCGGCCGAGCAGGAGCTGCGCACGCGCGCGGCGCTCGAGGCGTCCCGCGTCCAGGAAGAGGAGAAGGCCGCGATCTCGCTCGAGGAGCGGGCGGCCGCGCTGTTCCGCGATATCCCCGCGGCCGAGCCGGCAATGGAGGCGGCGCCGGCGGCGCTGGCGCCCCCGGCGGCACCGGCCGGCGCCGCGCCGCCGCTGGCGCCCGCCACGCCTCCACCGCTGCCGACTCCGGTACCGGGGGCGCCGCGGCAGTTCATTCCCACGCCGGTCCGTCCCAAGCCGGTCGCGAGCGGCATGCCGGGGGGCGCGGTCCCGCCGCGTCCCGTCGCGTCCGCCGCGCCCGGAGCCGGCGCGCTCGAAGAGCGTCGTCGCGACAAGGCCGGGAAGAAGCGCAAGAAGGGCCGCAAGTCCTCGGTGGACCAGGAAGCGGTGGCGCAGAACATCTCGCGCACCCTCGCGTCCATCAAGGGACCGGTGGCCCGCAGGGGCGCGCGGCCGCGCGACGAGGGGCCGAGCTTCCGCGACATCCAGGAGGAGCGGCGCGCCGCGGAAAAGGAGCGCGAGAAGACGCTGGTCCGCGTGACGGAGTTCATCACCGTCAGCGAGCTCGCCAACGTGCTCAAGGTGCCTCCGACTCAGATCGTCACCTTCGCCTTCAAGGAGCTGGGGCAGATGGTGACGATCAACCAGCGGCTCGACTTCGACCTGATCGAGCTGATCGCGTCGGCGTTCGGGTTCCAGGCGGTGAAGGAGGAGGAGTACGCGATCGCGGCGCCCGAGCAGCCGACCGACCTGGCCGAGACGCTCCGGCCCCGGCCGCCGGTCGTCACCGTGATGGGTCACGTGGACCACGGCAAGACCTCGCTGCTCGACTACATCCGCAAGACGAACGTCGTCGCCGGCGAAGCCGGGGGCATCACCCAGCACATCGGCGCCTACAACGTCAAGCTCAAGGACGGACGGTCGCTCACCTTCCTCGACACGCCCGGCCACGAAGCATTCACCGCGATGCGCGCCCGCGGGGCGCAGGTCACCGACCTGGTGGTGCTCGTGGTCGCCGCCGACGACGCCATCATGCCGCAGACGATCGAGGCGATTTCGCACGCCAAGAACGCCGGCGTGCCGCTGGTGGTCGCCATCAACAAGATCGACCTGCCGACCGCCAACGTGCAGAAGGTGAGGCAGGATCTGCTGTCCCACGGCGTCGTGCTCGAGGAGTTCGGCGGCACCACGCTGTCCACCGCGATCTCGGCGAAGAAGGGCACCGCGGTCGACACCCTGCTCGATCAGATCCTGCTGCAGGCCGAGTTGCTCGATCTCAAGGCCAACCCCGACCGCCACGCCGAGGGGACCGTGCTCGAGGCGACGCTGGATCCGGGGAAGGGTCCGGTCGCCACCATCCTGGTGCGGACCGGGACGCTCAAGGTCGGCGACGACTTCATCTGCGGTCAGTTCTCGGGCCGCGTGCGCGCCATGTTCGACGAGCGCGGCCAGGGCGTGCCGGCGGCGGGCCCGTCGACCCCGGTACAGATCCTCGGGTTCGAGGGCGTGCCGGAGGCCGGGGACACCTTCCAGGCGGTGAAGGACGCGAGCGTGGCGCGCGACATCGCGCAGAAGCGCCAGCGCCTCGAGCGTGAGGCGCAGCACCGGCGCACCAGCCGCGTCAAGACGCTCGAGGATTTCATGGCCGAACGCGTCGCCGGCGGGGCGGCGTCGCTGCGCGTCATCATCAAGGCCGACCAGGGCGGGCCGGCGGAGGCGCTGGCCGATGCCCTCGGGCAGCTCTCGACCGCCGAGGTGAAAGTGGAGGTCGTGCACCGCGGCGTCGGCTCCATCACCGATTCCGACGTGCTCCTCGCCAAGGCGTCGGGGGCCATCATCATCGGCTTCCACGTGCGACCCGACTCCAACGCACGGGCCTCGGCGGAGCGTGAGCGGGTGGAAATCCGCACCTACCGCATCATCTACGAGGCGGTGGACGAGGTGCGGGCGGCGATGGAAGGGCTGCTCGCGCCGGAGAAGAAGGAAGTCGTGCTGGGCGAGGCCGAGGTCCGTCAGTTGTTCAAGGTGGCCAAGGTCGGCACCATCGCCGGCTGCTTCGTGCGCAGTGGGATCATTCCACGCACCGGACGCGTCCGGGTGATCCGCAGCGGCGTCGAGGTGTACGACGGCACGCTGGCGTCGCTGAAGCGGTTCAAGGAGGACGTCCGCGAGGTTCGGGAGGGCTTCGAGTGCGGCATGGCCGTCGAGAACTTCAACGACATCAAGGTCGGCGACCTGATCGAGGCCTATCGCATCGAGGAAATCGCCCGCTCGCTCGACGCCGGAGCCGGCGCGGGAGGGGCGGCCCGGGGCGCGTGAGCCGTGATCGTCGGACTCATCACCTGGGAGCTGCACCTGGACGCCTGTCACTCCCTCAAGGAGAAGCGGCACATCTTGAAGAGCCTGAAGGACCGCCTGCATCAGCGGTTCAACGTGTCGGCGGCCGAGACGGATCATCATGATCTCTGGCAGCGGGCGGAGCTGTCGGCCGCCGTCGTGAGCACCGACCGCCACCACGCCGAGCAGGTGTTGCGGGAGGCCGACCGGCTGGTCGACGGGGCGAACGGGGCGCGCATCGTCGACTCGAGCACGAGCTGGCTCTGAGATGCGCACCCCGAGCCATCGTCCCGAGCGCGTGGCGGAGCTGGTCCGCCACATCGTGGCCGAGTTCCTCACCGGCGACGTGCGCGATCCGCGCATCGGCTTCGTGACGGTCACCGGAGTGGTGGTGACGGCGGACCTGTCCCACGCCACCGTGTCGGTGAGCGTGATGGGCACGGAGGAGGAGAAGGCCCGGAGCCTGGAGGGACTGGCGAGCGCCGCCCGGTTCCTGCGCGCGGCGGTGTCGAAGGATCTGCGGCTCCGCACCAGTCCCGAGCTGCACTTCCGGCTCGACCGCGGGCTGGAGCACGCGCAGCACATCGACCGCGTGCTGAAGGAGCTGAAGGAGTCGGACGACTGATCGACGGGGGGGGCGTGTTGCTCGTCGCCAAGACCGCCGGCCCGACTTCGCACGATGTGGTGGACGTCGTCCGGCGCACGCTCGGGGTGCGCCGCGTGGGGCACCTGGGGACGCTCGATCCCTTCGCCGACGGACTGCTGGTGCTGGTTGTGGGGCGGGCGACTCGGCTGGCGCGGTTCGCGAGTGGTTGGCGCAAGGAGTACCGCGGGACGATGCGGCTGGGTGTGGTCACGACCACCGACGACGTCACCGGTGCGCCGGTGGCCACGAGCGATGCCTGGCGGGTGCTGGACCGCGCGGCGGTCGAGGCGGCACTGGCCGGCCGGACGGGCGCGACGTGGCAGCGCCCGCCGGTGCATTCCGCGGTGAAAGTCGCCGGTGAGCGCGCGTACCGGCGGGCGCGGCGCGGGGAGGCCGTCGAGCTCGCGGCGCGGCCGGTCGAGATCGAGACGCTGGTGCTCGAGGACTGGACGCCGCCCGACGCGAGGTTCCGCGCCACAGTGAGCGCGGGAACGTACGTGCGCAGCATCGCCCGCGACGTGGGCGAAACGCTCGGCTGCGGCGCCCACCTGGTCACGCTGACGCGGACCGCGGTGGGGCTGTTCCGACTGGAGGACGCCCGGGCGGCGGAGGCGGTGACGGCGGCGGATCTGCGTCCCGCGGCGTCGCTCGTCGCGTCGCTGCCGAACCGGGAGCTGGACGAGGCGGAGCGGGCGGCGGTGATCCACGGCCGTACGATTCCGGCGCGGGAGGCGGACGGCGCGGAGGTGGCGCTGCTGCACGCGGGCCAGCTCGTGGCGGTGGCGGAAGCGATGGGCGGCGTGCTCAAGCCGCGGGTCGTGGTAGCCGAGTGAGCGCGGTCGTCACGGTCGGTACGTTCGACGGGGTGCATCGCGGTCATCAGGCGGTGCTCGCCGAGATCGTGGCGCGGGCGCGGCGGCGCGGAGCCGAGAGCGTGGTGGTCACGTTCGATCCGCATCCGCTCGCCGTCGTGAATCCCACCGCGGCGCCGCGCCTGCTCACGCTGCCCGCGGAGCGGCAGCGGCTGCTCATGGCGAGCGGC
>DATDED010000164.1:0-3373 GCA_036523455.1 Gemmatimonadales bacterium | reverse complement strand
GCCCCGACCCCACGGCTCCAGGCCGAGCGAAACCGAGTTCAACCACCCATCCCGCGGTCCGGTGGTGTAGCGCGTGCTGCGCGTGCGGAGGCCGATGCCCAACGACGTCAGCCGTTCGACGGCCAGCGCCAGCGTATAGGTGTTCGCCGTACCGGTCGTCGCATCGTGATTGGTGCGCACGTCGAACGACGCGCGGAAGTGTCGCGGAGTACGCACCGTCAGGCCGGTCCAGACGCCGCGGCGGAAGGTCTCGTCGAACACCGCGGCCGCCGTGCTGTCGATCACGTCGTGGTACAGCCGCACACTGCGCCGGTTGTCGAATCCCGCGGTCAGTCCCAGCCCCCCGGTGAGCTGCAGCTGGAGATTGGCGAAGCTGCTGGTCGGGGACACCGCCTGTTCACCCTGGACGCGCCGCCACGGGCGATAGTAGTCGACTTCCTGCACCCCATAGAAGGAGAACCGTCGCGTCAGGTAGCTCGCCTGCAGGTACAGGAACTCCCGGTTCGAATGCCAGGTCACGTAGGATCCGCTCGCGCCGGCGGTGAGGGACCAGCGGGTGAGCGAGGCGGGGCGGTTGTGGCGCCGCACGTACCCACCCAGCTGGGAGATGTCCCCCGAGAAACCGAGGTCGATCAGATCCGGTTGGAGACCGCCGAACAGGCCGTAGTCCCAGCCGGACTGGTTGATCTCCACCGCCGCACCATCGAGCAGTCCCACGGAGGTGATCCCCGGGGCATACTGGCGGCCGGTCGTGAAGCGCACCGGAGACCCCGGCGCTTGCCAGTACACCTGCGCCTGATAGACGCGGGTCTGGTCCGTGGTGCTGGTCGTCGTCCCGGGCAGCGCCCGAACCGATCGACGCGTACGCACGTCCAGCGCCAGACCCAGGGGCGATCCGCCAAGCCCGCCGCCGCTCAGGCGCAGATCACCGGAGGGCTGGGCGAAGTGCCCGCCGAAGCTGTCGCGCTGGACGACGGAGAGGTAGTACAAGCCCACTCGACCACGCAGTGCTCCCGTGCTCGATCGACGCGCGGAGCGCTGCGACGCCGGACGTGCGGCGGGTCCGGTTCGCGCGGCGACCGCCGGGGGAGGAGCGGCCGCGCTCGCCGCCGGCAGGTAGCGCGCCGAATCACCCACCATCACGCTGTCCACCGCCGACACGATCTGGCAGGAGGCCTGGTGGGACGAAACGAACGACACCTTCAGCACCCCGACCGTACGTCCCGTGCGGACGACGTCCACGCGGGCCCCCTCGATCAACCCATCCGATTTCCCGGCGTTGAGGTAGGCCGAGCTCGTGGTCACGAAGGTGACGCGCGCCATACGCGCACCCGCGATCGGCACGGGCGGCGGGGCCGGCGCGGGCGTCGGCGGAGCTGGCGCAGGGGGCGTTGAGGCCGCCGGCGCGGTCGCTGCGGGTGCCGGCGCCGCAGGTGTACGCGCGGCCGGAACGGACGCTGCCGGAGCAGGCGCCGCCGGAGCGGGCGACGCGCCGGAACCTATTGGCGGGACAGGCGCCGGAGCGCGGGCTGGGGCTGCGGGTGCACTCCGAGCTCGCGGTCGGGCAGTCGTGTCGCGGGCCACGGGCCGCGCCGATCCCGAGGCGACCGCCGGGGCAGGTGCGGCGGCGGCCGGTGCGTTGGAGGACAGGTACCGGACGTAGTCCCCCGCTCGCAACGGCACCGGCCGGCTCGTGATGGTGGCCGTTGCCTCATGTGTCGAGAGAGACGAAACCTTCAAGACGGCGACCGCCCGCCCGCTGCGGATGATTTCCAGTCGCGTCCACTGTCGCACGCCATCGGCGCTGCCCACGTCGAGCCCGACCGCGCCTTCGGCGACGGAGGTCACGCGGCCGAACTTGTAGCCGCCTCCCCCCTGGCTCCAAGCGGGTGCAGCCAGCAGCGCCAGGCCAGCGAGCGATCCCCATCCGAGTCCGGCGCGCATCAGTGGGTTCCTCTCGGATGACAGCGGTAGCAGGCCTGGCTGTCGTAGGTGTAGCCGCTGACGCTGGTGTGATGCGAGTCGGTCTGCGTCTTCCCGTGGCACGACAGGCAGTCGAACTGCCGGTAGTCGCTCGAGTTGATGTGGCACGTCGAGCAGCTGCTCCAGCGCCCGGCGTGCGCCCCCGAGTAGATGGGGAAGTACTGAGCGTCGTGGCTCGTGTAGGTCGCCGTCGTCCAGACCGTCGTCGCGTGGCACGCCACACAGTCGGTCGAGAATTGCGCCTGTGCGTGGTTCGGATCCGTCGTGCTGTTGTAGTCGGTCTGATGGCACGACACGCACGCCGTGGACTTCCCCTTGTACACCCCGTCCCCGTGGCACTGCGTACAGGTCGCCTGCAGGTGCGCGCCGGTCAGCGGGAACGCCGTCGCGTTGTGGTTGAACGTCGCACCCGTCCAGGTGGTGGTCGTGTGACAGGCGGTGCAGTCCGTCGGGAACTGCGACTGGACGTGGTTCGGGTTCGTGGCGTTGTTGAAGTCGGTCTGGTGACACGAGACGCACGCCGTCGACTTGCCCTTGTACACGCCGTCCCCGTGGCACTGGTCGCACGTCGCCTGCAGATGCGCGCCCGTCAGCGGGAAGGCCGTCGCGCTGTGGTTGAACGTCGCCCCCGTCCAGGTCGTGGTCGTGTGGCACGCGGTGCAATCGGTTGGGAACTGCGACTGCACGTGGCTCGGGTTCGTCGCGTTGTTGAAGTCGGTCTGGTGACACGACACGCACGCGGTCGGCTTGCCCTTGTACACGCCGTCGCCGTGGCACTGATCGCAGGTGAGCTGCACGTGCGCCCCGGTGAGCGGGAACGACGTGGTGTTGTGATTGAAGGTCGCCCCGGTCCACGTCGTCGTGCTGTGGCACGCCGTGCAGTCGGTCGCAAACTGGGCCTGCGCGTGATTCGGGTCTTTGGCGTTGGTGTAGTCGGCCTGGTGACACGATACGCAGGTCGTGGGTTTGCCCTTGTAGACGCCGTCGCCGTGACACGAGGCGCACGTCGCCTGCACGTGCGCACCGGTGAGCGGGAAGGCCGTGCTGTTGTGGTTGAAGGTCGCCCCGGTCCAGGTCGCCGTGGTGTGGCACGCGGTGCAATCGGTCGGGAACTGCGCCTGCGGGTGGTTCGGGGTCGCGGCGTTGTTGTAGTCGGTCTGGTGACACGACACGCACGTCGTGGGCAGCGCGGCGTACCGCCCGGTCCCATGGCACTGGGCGCAGTTGACCGCGAGGTGCGCGCCCGTGAGAGGGAAGTTGCTCCTGCTGTGATCGAAACGCGCCGACTGCCAGGCGACCGTTGCGTGGCACTGCTCGCAGCTTTGCGAGAAGCCCCCGCCCGCATGGTCCGGCGACTTCGCGGTCTGGTAGTCCTTGAGATGACAGTCGT
>DATDED010000163.1:0-8987 GCA_036523455.1 Gemmatimonadales bacterium | reverse complement strand
TCCCGAGCCTGTGGACGCTCGGGGTGTTCGATACCTGGCTGGCCTTCCGGCAACGCCGGTTCGGCCGGCCCACCGTTCAATAAAGAGGAAGCGACGATGGAGATCATCCTGCGCTTGGACGTCCAGCACCTCGGGCGGGCGGGCGAAGTCGTCAAGGTCAAAGATGGCTACGCCCGCAACTACCTCCTGCCCAAAGGCCTGGCCTACCCCGCCACGGAAGGGAATCGCAAGCGGGTCACCTTCGAGGCCGACCGGCTCGCCCGCCTGCGCGAGACCGAGAAGCAGTCGGCCGAGGGCGAGGCGGCGAAACTGGCGGGGGTCAGCCTCACCTTCCCGATGAAGGTCGGGGAGGAAGACAAGCTCTACGGCTCGGTGACCGCCAGCGACGTCCAGCGGCGCCTCGAGGAGCAGGGCATTCACGTGGACAAGCGCAAGATCGATCTGCCCGAGCCGATCCGGTCGCTGGGGGAGTTCCGCGTGGGCATCAAGCTGCACGCCGAAGTCCGGCCGGAGCTCACCGTGGTGGTCGTGAAGGAGTGAGCCCACGGCCGTGACCGTCGGCATCGCCTACGTCGATGGCCCCCGGCTCCGCCGCTCGCTGCTCGCGGCGGCGGACTGGGTGGCCGCCGGACGGGACGAACTGAACCGCATCAACGTCTTCCCGGTGCCCGACGGCGACACCGGCACGAACATGTGCCTGACGCTGCGCGCGGTGGCCCACGCCCTGCGCGATCTCGGGGACGCCCCGCTGCCGCAGGTGACCGAAGCGATGGCGCAGGCGAGCATCCGCGGCGCCCGCGGCAACTCCGGCCTGATGCTCTCACAGTTTCTCCTCGGACTGAAAGAAGGGCTCGGCCGGGCGGCCCAGGCGACGTCCGCCGATCTGGCGCGGGCGATCCGGGCGGGGTTCAACCGCATCAGCGGCTCGCTGGACGAGCCGGTGGAAGGCACGATCCTCACGGTCGCGCGCGAGGCGGCTGACGAGGCGGAACGCGCGGCATCGGAGCGGGACGTCGGCGTCTTCGTGCGGCGGCTGGTGGCGCGGACGGAAACGGCGCTCGCGCGGACGCCCGAGCTGCTGGAGACCCTCAAGCGGGCCGGCGTGGTGGACGCGGGGGCCAAGGGGTTCGTGCGCTTTCTCGACGGCGTGAAACGGCTGATCGAGGAAGGCGCCCTGGCCGAGGGCGCCGTGGACCGGCTGGAGCAGCCGGACGCCGCGGCCTATACGGAAGTCGCCACCGCGAACGACTACCGGTTCTGCACGGAGATCCTGGTCCGCGGGCGGGAGGGGACGTTCCCTCCCGTGCCCGAAGTGCGGCATGCGCTGCGAGCGCTCGGCGGGTCGATCGTCGTACTCCAGAGCGCCGACCTGCTCAAGGCGCACGTGCACACCGATACGCCCGACGCGGTGTTCGCGCTGGGCGCCCGGTGGGGCGTGGTGGAGCAGACCAAGGCCGAGGACATGCGGGCGCAGCACCGGGCGCTCCAGGAGAAACGCGCCCTGGCCTTCGTCACCGACACCGCGTGCGATCTACCCGACAGTGTGATCTTCGAGCATGCGATCGGCCTCGTGCCGACCCAGCTCATCATCGGGGAGCGCACCTACCGCGACCGGCTGGAGCTGACGTCGGCGGAGTTCTTCCAGCGGCTGCGCGCGGGAGACGACGCGTCCACCTCGCAGCCGTCGCCCGAGGCGTTCCAGGAGACCTTCGTGGACACGCTCCGCACCGCCGAGCGCGTGGTGGCCGTGGTGCTGTCGAAGGCGTTGTCGGGCACCTTCGCCAGCGCCGAGCGGGCCGCAAAGGCGGTGGATTCGGGACGCGTGACCCTCGTCAACAGCCGCGGGGCGTCGCTCACCGAAGGGATGCTGGTGCTGCGCGGTCTCGAGCTGGCCGCCGGGGGGTGGGACGCCCCGGCGATCGCGCGCGAGCTGGACCGTGTCCGCGATCAGTCCGGAGGAATCTTCACAGTCGACAACCTGGCGCGTCTCATCCGCTCGGGGCGGGTGGGGCGGTTGCGGGGGTGGCTCGGGACGAAGCTCGACGTCAAGCCGATCATGGCGCTGACCCGTGACGGACGGGCGGAGCCGGTGGACCGGGCCCGGGGCCGGGAGGCGGCGCGGACCAGGATTCTCACGCGGCTCGATCACGCGCTCACCCCCCGCCCCGCCCTGCTGCGGCTCGGCATCGCGCACGGCGACATTCCCGAATTCGCGGCGGAGCTGCGAGCCGAGCTGGTGGAGCGCTACCAGCCGAAGGAGATCCTGGTGAGTCCGATCACGCCCGTGATCGCCGCGCACACCGGCATCGGCGCGTGGGGTGTGTTCTACCAGATCGAGGACGGAACAAAGGCGTGAGGCGCGCGCTATGAATAAGAGCAGGGGCCGTTCCCCCCGCGGCGGGCCGCGCCGGCACCCGGACGCGCTGCGGCAGATCACCGCTGCGCTGTCGGATCGGAAAGCCGTGGACCCCATCGTGCTGGATCTGCGCGGACTTTCGGAAGCGACAGACTACTTTGTGATAGCTTCGGGCACCTCCGACGCCCATGTGCGGGGGATGGCTGAGCACCTGATGGCGCGGCTGCACCCGCACCACGTGGAGGGCCTGGCGCAGGGACGCTGGGTGCTCCTCGACTACGTGGACCTGGTCGTGCATCTGTTTCACCCCGAGCTGCGGGATTTTTATCAGCTCGAGCGGCTGTGGGGGGATGCCCCACCTGTGACCTGGGGCGAAGTCAGTACCGCTGGATAACGGGAGCGGGACGAGAAAGGATGGAGCGCAGCATGCAGACGTGGAAGCAGGTAACCGCCGCGGCGGCCTTCGCGGTGGCGGCCCTGGTGACGGCGCGGCCGGCGAGCGCGCAGTACTTCGGCCAGAACAAGGTGCAGTACCGGTCGTTCCCGTTCCAGATCATCCAGACGGAGCACTTCGAAGTCTACTTCTACGACGAAGAGCGCGCGGCCGCGCTGGATGCAGCACGCATGGCCGAGCGCGGATATGCCCGCCTCTCCCGCGTCCTCCATCACAAGTTCCAGGCCCGCAAGCCCATCATCCTCTACGCTTCCCACACCGACTTCGAGCAGACCAACGCGATCGCGGGGGAGCTGGGCGAAGGCACCGGCGGCGTCACCGAGTTCTTCAAGCACCGCATGGTGCTGCCGTTCACCGGGTCGTATGCGGACCTGGAGCACGTGCTGCAGCATGAGATGGTGCACCAGTTCCAGTACGACGTGTTCTCGAGCGGCCGGATCGGGGCGGGCGTCCAGACGCTCGTGAGCGTCAATCCTCCGCTCTGGTTCATGGAAGGCATGGCGGAATACCTGTCGCTTGGACCCATCGATCCCCACACGGCGATGTGGCTGCGCGACGCCGCGCTGGAGGGCGATCTCCCGACGATCGAGCAGATGACCTACGACCCGCGTGTCTTCCCGTACCACTACGGCCACGCGCTGTGGTCCTACATCGGGGAGAAGTGGGGCGACGAGGTCATCGGAGAGATCCTCCAGGCCTCGACCTCCTCCGGTGTCGAGGGCGCGTTCAAGCGCGCGCTCGGGCTCTCGCTCGAAGATCTGTCGAACGAATGGCGCGATGCCGTCCAGACGACGTTCCTGCCCCAGCTCAGCGAGCACTACCGGGCCCGCCGCATCGCGCAGCCGCTGCTGACCGAGAAGCGCACCGGCGGCGGCTACCACCTGGCGCCCGCGCTCACCCCCGACGGGCGCGAGGTCGCGTTCTTCGGCGAGCGCAACTCGTTCTTCATCGACCTGTATCTGGCGGACGCCGAGTCGGGCCGCACGCTGCGGCGGCTCGTCAAGTCGACCATCAACTCCAACTACGAGAGCCTGCGGTTCGTCAATTCGTCGGGCTCGTTCTCCCCGGACGGGCGGTACTTCGCGATCACCGCCAAGCGGAAGCAGCACGAGGATCTCGTGATCCTGGACGTGAAGCGCGGACGCGAAGACCGCCGTATCCTGATCCCCCTGAACGGCCTCGAGACGCCCGCCTGGTCGCCCGACGGGCAGCAGCTCGTCTTCACCGGCTTCGACGGCGGCCTGTCCGATCTGTTCGTGGTCAACCGCGACGGCACGGGCCTGCGGCGGCTGACGACCGACAAATACGCCGATCTCCAGCCCGCCTGGTCCCCCGACGGGAAGACCATCGCGTTCACCACCGATCGGGGCGGGGAGACCAGCTTCGACGACCTGCGCTTCGGGCGCCTGCGCCTCGCGCTCTACCACCTCGACAGCGGGACGATCGAGCTGCTGGGGCACATGGGCGAGGGCAAGAACATCAATCCCGCATGGTCGCCGGACGGGCGCTCGCTCGCCTTCGTGTCCGATCGCACCGGCATCAGCAATCTCTTCCTCTACGATTTCTCGGACGGGAGCGTCTACCAGCTCACCGACGTGTTCACCGGCGTCTCGGGCATCACCCCGTTCTCCCCCGCACTGTCGTGGGCTCGCCAGGCCGACCGGCTCGCGTTCGCCTACTACGAAAACGGCGAGTACAACGTCTACTCGGTCGACAATCCGCGCTCGCTGCGGCGGCAGCCCTATGAGGACCGCCCCGCGCCCGGGCCGACCATGCTGCTCGTCGCCGGCGCACACCGCGACACCACGCGGGCGGCGGCGGTCCGGCCGGATACCGGCACGGCGCCGCCGACCGCCGGGTACAACAACAACAACATCGTGTCGGTGTACCGGCCCGCCGGCGGCGGATTCCGACCCTCGGGCGGCAATCCGCCACCCGGTGACTCGACGGCGGCCACCACGCCGCTCTCGGTGCGGACCCTGCTCGACTCGGCCACGCTCTCCCTGCCCGACACGACCGAGTTTTCGGTTCGCCCCTACCACGTGCGCTTCAGCCCCGACTACACCGCCCGGCCGACAATCGGCTACGCCCGCGACAACTTCGGGCGCGGGTTCTTCGGCGGCGCGGCGGTCTCGCTCTCCGACATGCTCGGCGACCATACGCTGCAGTTCGCCGGAGCGGTGAACGGCCGGATCAGTGAGGCGCAGATCTTCGCCGCGTATGTCAATCAGCGCCATCGCTTGAACTGGGGAGTGGGAGGATCGCAGTCGCCGTACTACTTCTACCTGCCGAGCACGGTCAGCATCGTGGACGTGGGCAACCCCGGTGGCCCCGACAGCGCCCTCGTCTACTCGCTCCGCATCCAGCGCTACGTCGTGCGCGACGTGTTCGCCGAGTCCTACTATCCGCTCAGCCGCTTCAGCCGGGTCGAGCTCGGTCTCCATGGCGTGAGCCTGGGCGTCGCCACCCTGACGCTGTCGGATGGATACGATCTGCAGACGGGCCAATACCTCGGCTCCCTCGAGGCCGACAGCAATCAGGCCTCCCTCGGTTATGTGCAGCCGAACATCGCCCTCGTGCACGACAACGCCCTCTTCAGCTACGTGGGGCCGTTCGCCGGCAGCCGCTCGCGCTTCGGCATCTCTCCCGCGATCGGCAACAAGCGGTTCAACACCATCACCGCCGATTATCGCCGCTACCTGTTCTTCCGGCCGTTCACCCTGGCGTTCCGCGGCCTGTTCTACGGCAACACGGGGCGCGACGCCGGCCTGTTCCCGATCTTCCTCGGCAGCACCGAGCTGATTCGCGGCTATACCTCGGGGTCGATCATCAACAACGAATGCCGCGCCAGCGGCTTCGTGAACACCGTCGGGTTCACCGGCTGCACCGAGCTCGATCAGCTGATCGGGACCAGAATCGCGGTCGGCAATATCGAATTCCGCTTCCCGCTCACCCGCAGCCTCGTGCTCGGGTTCCTCCCCGTCGGTCTTCCCCCGATCGAAGGCGCGCTGTTCTACGACGCCGGAGTCGCCTGGCAGGCGGGCAACAAGGTGAAGTGGAACAACACCGCGACCGATGACCCGCTCGTGGTCCGGTCGGTGCTGCGCAGTTACGGCGGCTCGATTCGTCTGAACTTCCTGGGATTCGTCATCCTGCGCTTCGACGTCGCCAAGCCGCTGGATCGCTCCCACAACAAGGCGTACTGGACGATCAGCCTCGGACCGACGTTCTAACTCCGCACGGCTGCACCACTTGCCTTGGCCTCGCCGCATTCCTATCTTGCGGCGAGGCCATTTGCTGCCACCTCGACTCTTTCCCCTCCTGACGCTGGCGGCGCTGTGTGCCTGTCGCACCCAGACGCCGGGTGGATCGTCGTCGCAATCGGCTGCAGCGCCTTCACTTAGACCGCAGATTGGCCCCCCGGGCCGGCGTGCTGGATTCGCCATCCGCGTCGCGGCAAACGGAGGGGCGGCCCAGCTCTATCGCCTCCCGACGCTCGCCCCCTGGCCCACCGCGCTCCGCGGCAAGCTCCCGGCGGTGGAGCGCGTGCTCGGGGTGGATCCCGAGGGCGCCGAGCTGTTCGTCCGCACCGCCAAGCGGGAAGTCCTGGGGCTCGACCTGGAGAGCGGCCGGGTCGACACGGTGGCGACCGACGTTCAGCGCGCCACCCTCGGTCCCGACGGAACCGTGTACGCCGTGGACGCGAAGCGCCGGGTCACCACCTGGTCCCGGCGCGTCCGTCTCACCTGGCCGCATCCGTTGACGAGCGATCCCACGGACCTCTTCGGGGCCTCCAACGAGCGGCTCGTCGCGACGATCGGGGGCGATCAGCCGGCCCTGGTGATCGCCGCGGCCGACCAGCCGCAAGCGTCACGGCCGTTGTCCTCCGATGGAGACGTGGAAGCGAGCCGGTGGGGCGATCTGGTCGCCGTGGCAAGCGACTCGGGCGTCACCCTGCTCGACCCGTTGGGACGGCGTGAGCCGGGGTTCGTCGCCATCGCCGACCACCCGCGCGCGCTGCTGTTCTCGCCGTCGGGCCACCGGATATACGTGGGCAGCCGCAGTGGATTGGGGCTCGCCGTGATCGATCGCTACGGCCTGAAGGAAATCGACGGCGTGGCGCTCCCCACACCGGCGGCCGCGCTCCGCCTCGATCCCTTCGGTCAGTGGCTGCTCGCGCGACCTTCGGTGGGCGACACGGTGTGGGTGGTGGACCTCCCCATCAAGCAGCTGGTCGGGGGACTGCCGACCCCCTGGCTCGTCGATCTGCCGACCGTCGCGCCCGACGGCTCCCTGCTGGTGCGCCGCGGGAACGACGTCGTGGCCGTGCGCCCCGACTCGCTGCTGGAAACCGGTCGCGTCTCCGATGGGGCGGCGGACCTCTGGGTCGCGACCAGCTGGGCGCCGCGCGGCGCCGCCGCCGCAGCGGCGGCGGGGACCGCGGCCGCGGCCGACTCGGCGGGAGCGGAGGGCCCGCTCTACGTCCAGGTCTCCGTCTCACGCAACCAGACCTGGTCGCAACAGATGGCGGACGAGCTGATTCGGGCGGGGCTTCCCGCCAAGGTGCTCGCGCCCGTGTCGGCCGACGAGGGGTACCGCGTGGTCTTGGGGCCGTACCCGACGCGGGATCAGGCGGAGGTCATCGGCCGGAAGCTCGGGCGCCCCTACTGGATCTACCGGCCCGGTCAATGACGCTGCGCGCCCTGCCCCGCTCTCGCCTCGATCGACTGGTGCCGCCGTTGGTTCGCGACGCCGCGCTCGTCGTCCTCGTGCCCGTCACGGACGACGCCCGGTGGGCGGCCGAATCGGCCTGGAGTATCGCCCGCGCGGCGGCGGCGGGCGGCCAGGGTGGGAGACGGGCGGTGGCGCTCGTCGATCTCCGGCTCGAGGCGCCGATGCTCCACCAGGCCAAGGGCCTCCCGTCCGCACCGGGCATTGCCGATGCGTTCGCGTCCGGGGGGCCGTTGAGCGACGTCGCTCGTGATCAGGACGGCGTGCACTTCCTCCCGGCCGGAACGTCGGCCGACGACGCAGCGGGCGTGGTCTCGGCGGCGCGGTGGCGCCGGCTGCAGGCCGGGTTCCGGAACGAAGGGGCCCTGCTCCTCGTCCTCCTTCCGGCGGAGCGCCTCGCCGATTTCGGCACCGAGCCCGACGGCGTGCTCGCCGTCTCACCCGGGGGCGTGGACCTGGGCTCCGCCCCCGGTCGCGCCCTCCTGGCGGCGCGCGAGCGCGGGGTCGAGCTGCTGGGCGTCGTGCGAGAGCGGTGGAGCGCGGCCACGCCGAGCGCCGCGACCCTGCACCGTGCCGCCGAGCGGCCCCCACGGATCGGCCCCGGCATCCTCGTCGCGGCCGCCGCCGCATTGATCATCGGGACGGTCTACCTGATGTCGCCCGGTGGGACCGGCTCCGGATCGAAGGCGAGCACCCGCCAGCCGCTCAACCGGGAGTCCTTCGGCACCGCGCAGTCCCCGATCTCGACGGATTCGGTCTCGGATTCGGACCCCGCGCTGCCGACGCTGGCGCGCGGTGACACCGGCGGATGGACCTTGCAGCTCGCCGCCTACGGCTCGGCGGAGCGCGCGCAGGCCCACGTGGACCGTCTCGCCGCGGCTGGGATCGCCGCGTTCGTGAGCCCGCTCGCGCCGGACGCGTCGAGGGCCGTGTGGTACCGCGTCCTCGCGGGCGCCTTCGCCGACCGCGCGGCGGCCGCGCGGGCGCGGCGCATGCTGTGGGACCGCGGTCTCGCCGCGCAGGGCGCCGGGACGCCGCTGCTCGCGCCCTATTCCCTCGTGCTCGCCCACTCCGCCGACGCGGGCCGGCTGCGCACCGCCGGGCTCGCGGGCGTACGCTGGGGCGTGCGCAACGCGGTGCTGGTCGGCGCGTTCGAGCAACCAGACCAGGCGGCCGTCGCCGCCACGCAGCTGCAGCGCCTCGGCATCCCCACCACGCTGGTCACCCGAACGGATCGAACCCAATGAGATTGAGCCGGCTCGAGCTGGTAGGCTTCAAGTCGTTCGCCGGATCGGTGGATCTGCCGTTCGACCTTGGCGTCACCGCCATCGTCGGACCGAACGGCTGCGGGAAGTCGAACATCTCGGATGCCGTGCGCTGGGTGCTGGGCGAGCAGTCTCCGCGGTTGCTGCGCGGCGGCAAGATGGAGGACGTGATCTTCCAGGG
>DATDED010000162.1:0-2088 GCA_036523455.1 Gemmatimonadales bacterium | reverse complement strand
CAGCGCGCGCATTCCGCCAGCACGTCCCAGTTCGCGTCGCTCAGCAGCGCGTGGCTGATGTACATCTCCTGGAGCTGCGTACCGCTGCCGAAGTAGCTCCGCACTTCCGCGTCGAAGTCCCCGCCCGGGTCGTCGCTCAGGTGCTCGGCGCTCTTCGCGAAGATGAGCCCGTGCAGCATGAGCGAGTTGAGCGGGAAGAGCGGCCCCTTCTGCACGATCCCGGCGTACGTGGCGGCGTCGCGGTAGGTGATCCACTGCTGCCGCCAGCTCCCGGTGCCGGCGAAACTGTGGTCCTCGCCCCCGCGCCAGATCGAGTCGGCGTGCCGCAGCCAGAACGGCGAGGGCCAGGTGCCGGTGGTGAGGTTCACGTAGAGGTCGGGTTTCGCCTGACGCAGCTCCCCGATCAGGTGGATCATCGCCTCGAAGTCCGAGCCGAAGGCGCTGCCCGGCACCGCCGCATCGACGTTCCCGGTGCCGTCGAACTTGAACTGGTTCACGCCGGCGGTGCGGATGAAGTCGAGGCAGACTTCGCGGAAGCGCTGGTAGTACTTCGGGCCCGACAGCTCGAAGCCGCCCTGGTTGATCTCGAAACCCTGCTGCCGCCCGTACTCCACCCGCTCGCGGCGCGCCTCCCCGTACCCACCCCAGGGCGACAGCCATACTCCCGGCGCTGCGCCCCACCGCTCGGCGGCCTGGCGCAGAGTCCCGAACCCGTGCGGGAATCCGTCGTGCATCCTCCACAGAGTGCGGCGGTCGTCCCAGCCGTCATCGAAGAGGAAGGAATCGAGCGTCACGCCGCGGCGGCGGTGCAGCTCCTCGCCGAAGGCATTGATCGCGTCCAGCGCCTGCGCCTCGTCGTACGGGTTGCCGTAGCCGATGTCGTACCATGAGTTGTAGTGGAGGAAAGTGCGGTAGGGGTGCGCGCGCTCCCGCTCCAGGTACTCGAGGAACTCGCGGCGCAGCTGGCCCGGGGTGGCCGCGCCGATGACCGACGAGACAGTGAGCGGCACGCCGGGCCGGAGCGGCAGCGTCCGCGCGATGGCGCACCGCACCCTGCCGTTCTCCACGGTGCTCTGCCCCAGCGGATCCTCGAGCCCCAGGAACAGCGCGCCGGCGACCACGGGCGACCCACGCACCGAGCCCACGACCTGCGCGGCTGGGAGGCTCAGGTCGAGCAGCGCCACCTCGCGCAGCGGCACTGCGCCGTTCACCGCCTCGAGCGAGATCTCCTGGCGGATGTAGCGCGAGCCGTCGCGCAGCACGGCGCGCCACTCGGCGCGCACCCTCCCCGACGGGTCCATCAGGGTCGCCCGGATCTCCCGTCCGGAGCGTCCGTCCGAGTAGCGCGACGCCGCCGGCGCCGCGGCGACGTCGGCCAAAATCGGGCCGCCCGCGAGGCGGAATTCGCTCGAACGAACGACGGAACCATCCTCGAGGGTCAGTGAGAAGATGTCGCCGCCCAGCGGGAGGCCCGTCGCGCCGCGCCGGTCCTCGAACCGGACCGCGCGCAGCCATCCCTCCTCGGCCGACCAGAGGCCGCCGACCGCGTCGTTACCGAGGGCCAGGTCGCCCCGGCGGGTGAGGGGGCGCGGCGTGGGGAGCGCGCAGCCCAGCAGCCCGGTGCCGAGTCCCCAGGCGCCGAGCTGCACGAAATCGCGCCGGTCCATTAGTCCGCTAGCTCCGTCACGCCCTCGATATAGGCTCCCGGGGGCTGGGTTGCAAAGGTCAGGGGGAGACCAAGCTCCTTGACGTCGGGCGCTTCGCGCACGAGGCTTGAGCAGGAATTCCCCCGCGAGGTCCCGCGTATGCCCGGCACCACCTTCACGCTGAATGGCGTCGTCCGCACCCTGACCACCGATCCCAATCGCCGCCTGCTGTGGGTGATTCGCGACGACCTGGGCCTCACCGGCACCAAGTTCGGCTGCGGCATCGCCGCGTGCGGCGCTTGTACCGTGCTCGTCGACGGCCAGGCGGTGCGCTCCTGCACCACCTCCCTCCGGGCGGTGGCGGGCAAGCGCGTGACGACCATCGAGGGCCTCGCCGAGGGCGACCGGCTGCAGCCGATCCAGCAGGCGTTCATCGATCACG
>DATDED010000161.1:0-3713 GCA_036523455.1 Gemmatimonadales bacterium | reverse complement strand
CACGTGCCCGAACAGCTCCGACTCGAGCAGGTTCTCGGGAATCGCGGCGCAGTTCACGCCGATGAACGCGGCGCCCGCGCGCGGGCTCGCCCGGTGGATCGCGTGCGCGATGACCTCCTTCCCGGTCCCGCTCTCTCCCGTGATCAGCACGGTGGTGGGATACTCCGCCACGCGGGAGACGACGTCGAGCGCCGCCTGCATCGCGGGACTGGCCGCGACCAGCGCGCGGGCCTCGGGGCCGCGGTCGAGCTGCGCGCGCAGCCCGGCGACCGTGCGGCGCAGCCGCTCGCGCTCCTCGGCTTTGCGCAGCGCGAGGACTACTTCATCGGGCCGGAATGGCTTGGGGACGTAGTCGTAGGCGCCTTCCTTCATGGCGGCGAGCGCGGCGTCCTCGCCGCCGTAGGCGCTCATCATGATGACCAGGGCGGTGCCGCCCCGGTCGCGGTAGGCCCGCAGGAACTCGAGCCCCGAGAGCCGCGGCATCCGGACATCGCACAACACCAGATCGAACGGCTCCGCCGTGGCCCGTTCGAGCGCGCGCCGGCCGTCGCTCTCCGCAGCGACGTCGTAGCCGGCGTCGCCCAGCAGCAGCCCCAGGGACTGGCGCAGTCCCGGCTCGTCATCGACGATCAGGACGCGGCTCATGTCGCGGCCGCCGGAAAGAACAGCTTGAACGCGGCGCCGCCTTCGCGCGCCTGCTCGAGCCACACCACTCCGCCCATGTCGAAGACCGCGCGCGCCACGATAGCGAGTCCCAACCCCGTGCCGCGCCCCGGCTCCTTGGTCGTGAAGAACGGCTCGAAGATCTTCTCCCGGTCGGCCACCGGAACCCCGGAGCCCGAGTCGGCGACGACGATCAGCACGCCCGGAGCGCCCGACCCGATTTCCCCCCGGGAGAGCCGCCGGCCGGCGGGCCGGGGAAAGAAGGCGTCGGCGGCATCGGTCGCCCGCCGCGGTTGCACCCGGCCCGGCTCGTACGCCCAGGCACGGGCCCCGACGACGAGCACTCCGCGCGGCGCCGCATCGGCGGCGTTCAACATGAGGTTGACGACCGTCTGCTCCAGCCAGTGCGCTCGCCCGAGGATGCGCGGCAGGCCGTCCGGAAGGTCGAGCGTGGCGCGCAGCGAGCGCAGCGCCCCTTGCGCCTGCAGCAGCTCGAACGCCGCGGTGAGAACGACGCCCACGTCCACCGGCTGCAGCGCTTCGTCGTGCGGCCGGGCGTAGTCCAACAGGCTGCGCACGATGCGGTCGATGCGGTCGAGCTCGTTGCCGAGGGCGTCGACCACCTCGCGCTCGCCGCCGCGGCGGCGCAGGACTTCCACGTAGGTGGAGGCCCCGCCCAGCGGATTGCCGATCTCATGGGCGATCCCCGCCGCGAGACGGCCCACGGTGGCGAGCTTCTCGGCACGCACCAGCTGTCCTTGGGCATCGAGCAGGTGATCGGTCATGCGGTTGAAGCGGTCCCCCAGGCGGGTGAAGTCCGCCGTCTCGGCCTCGGGGGCCCGCGCCTCCAGGTCGCCGGCAATGACGGCATCCGCGGCGCCCGTCAGCCGCTGCATTGGCTGCAGCACCAGCCGGTTGACCAGATAGGATCCGAAGGCGATGAAGATGGCGACGTCGAAAGAGACGACCGCAAGCACGAGGGGAAATGCGCGATCGGGGGCAAACGTGCTCGCCAGCAGACTGGTCGCGACCCCGAGGATCAACGCCGTGGCGGCGAGGAAGGCCAGCTGTACGAGCAGGACCGTGCGCAACGAGGGTTTCACGGCCACGCTCCGGGTGATCGCGAGGGTACTGAATGCAGGAACGGCGGGGGGTTCGCCCCCCGCCGCCCACTGCAGCCTAAGCGTGCCGGTTTACTGGCACTTCGGCTCGCCTTCCTTGTTGGCCGGGGCCAGCGCCGTCGATCCGATGAAGATTGCGCAACTCTTCGTCGTGTTCACGTTGGTCATGCTGGCGTTCCAGCCGTCAGCCGTCTTCGTGATCGCGCCGAGCGTGTTGCCGGTGCTCGGGCAGAAGTTGACCGAACCCAGGGGGGCCGGATTGGCGCAGTTCGAGGAAACGGCCGAATACGACACGGAATCGGCGAAGAACGCCTCTTCCGCCGTCACCAGGTTGCGCAGATCCGACTTCATCGACGCGATGTACGCCTTCTCCTTGGTGTTGGCGAACTTCGGGATCGCGATGGCGGCCAGAATGCCGATGATCACCACCACGATCAGCAGCTCAATGAGCGTGAAACCCTTCCGATTCATCTCTATCTCCCGGTCTAGGACGTTGTGGGGGCGCGTTGGTTCCCGGGCGCAGGTCAAGCAAGCGTCGTGCCCGGTACGAGGGGTTTCGCTAAAACCTTATATCGCAATTTGTTACGCTGCAGCGGTCCAGCCAACAGGGCGGTCGCCGCCCCTCCGGATCATGCGTTCTGCAAGGCCGGCGCGCGCTCAGCGAGAGCGCCAATCTCCGCCCGGAGGAAACAGATTGAACCGCAGGATATGGAACAGGGCGGCGAATCCGTCGCGCCAGGTGATCTTCTTGCCCTCCGCATACGTCCGGCCGCTGTAGGAAATCGGCAGCTCCCAGATGCGCGCGCCTGCCTGAGCGAGGCGGGCCGTCAGCTCCACCTCGAAGCCGAACCGGTCGGAGGTGAGCGGCAGGCGTTGGAGCAGCTCCCGCCGCACCAGCTTATAGCACGTTTCCATGTCCGACAGGTTCAGGTTGGTGAACATGTTGGACAGGGTGGTGAGCACGAAGTTGCCGACCGCATGCCAGAAGTAGAGCACCCGGTGGGGGCCGCCCTGAAACCGCGAGCCGTAGACGGCGTCGGCGCGGCCGCTGGTGATCGGCGCCACCAGCGCCGGCAGATCAGCGGGATCGTACTCCAGATCGGCGTCCTGCACGACGACCACGTCACCCGTCGCGGCGGCGATCCCGGCGCGCAGCGCCGCTCCCTTGCCGCGATTCACGGGGTGATGGATGACCCGGTCGATCAGGCCCGCCTGCGCCAGGCGATCCAGTACCGCCCCCGTGCCGTCGGTGGAGGCGTCATCGATCGCGACGATCTCCAGGCGGAGCGGCACTTCGCGCAGGCGGTGGACGACGGCTTCCGCGGTGGCCGCCTCGTTGTAGGCGGGGACGATCACGGAGAGCCGCAGATCGGACGACGCGGTCACGTCGCGGCATCACTCCCACCCTCGTACCGGCTCAGCTTGCGGTACAAGGTCGAGGGATCGATGCCCAGCACCTCCGCGGCCCGGCTCTTGTTCCCGCCTTCCGACTGGAGCACCCAGGAGATGTACGCCCGCTCGATGGTGTCGAGGGTCGGGTTGTGGTGCACGCGGTCGGCGACCAGCGGCTCGACGCGGCGCTCGGTGACCTTGGCCGGCATGGCCGAGAGCGGGATCGCCTCTCCCTTGGTCAACACGACGGCACGCTCAAGGGCGTTCTCCAGCTCCCGCACGTTCCCGGGCCAGTCGTAGCTCAGGACGGCCTCCGCGGCCTCCGGCGCCAGGTGCTTCATCGGGGTGCCCTTCTCCTTGGCAATGCGCTCGAGGAAGGCGGTGACGAAGATCTCGATGTCGTCACGGCGATCGCGCAGCGGGGGAAGGTGGATGGCGATCACGTTGAGGCGGTAGTAGAGATCGGTGCGGAACCGGCCCTGCCGGATCTCGTCCTCGAGGTCGCGGTTGGTCGCCGCCACGACGCGCACGTCGATC
>DATDED010000160.1:0-1986 GCA_036523455.1 Gemmatimonadales bacterium | reverse complement strand
GGCCCCGGGCTCACCCTGATCTCGATCCCCAGGGCGCCACCGTTCTTCGCCGTCCACGTGGCGTTGAACACATTCAGATTGAACGCCCACTCCGCGAACAGGTCGGCCGAGGTGCTCTCTCCGGACGGCTGCTCGTCGATCTTCGCGAAGCCGCTCCCGGGCGTCACCGTCCCCACGACGTTGGCGTTCACCCCGAACACCCCGTAGGCGACGTCATTGGCGTTGGCGAAGGGGGCGAGGAGGGCGCTGAGCCCGTTCACCGCGGTCCCGCCCGCCGCCGCCGTCTGCGCGATTGCCCCCGCGCCGTTCACGCCCGACGCGTCGACGCCGGTCCATTGCGACACGATCCACTGGCAATTGGACACCGTGACGCTCGACGTGATGGTGATGGGACCGCTGCCCGGCGCGGCGGCGAGCGCCCGGTAGATGGTGACGCGCTTCAGCGGCGTAGTCCCGTCGAAGGTGATGGTCCCGACGACATCCCAGGCGGGCATGCCGCCGCCCGTCAGCGTGGGACTCGGCGCCGCGGCCGACGACTGGTGCGTCATGACCGCGACGGTGACCAGCGCGCCGGGGGCGGGCGCGATGGCGGCGGTGGTGAAGACCCTGACGTTGTTGGGGTCGTGCCCGGACGTCAGCAGCGTGTGCGTGATGCGCGCCGGCGGGGCCGGGCTGGTGACGGTCACGAGGGCGGTCTGCGCGATCGTCACGCCGTTCGCGGCCGCGGTCACGGTGACGGTCTGGACAGCGGACGAGGACAGGGAGCCGCCGGCCACGCCGCTCGCGTCGGTCGGCCCGGCCGGCTGCGTGAGCACGTTCCCGGTGCCCGAGGCGCTGAGTCCCACGGTCGCGCCGCCGACCGGATTCCCGAACGCGTCCCGCACGGTCACCACGATGGTCGCTGCGCCGCCGCCCGCGACGATCGCGGACGGCGCGGCGCTCACCGCCGACCGGTTCGCGTCCGGCGGGCCGGCGACGACGGTCACGACGGGTTGCTGGGACAGGGCCAGTCCGTTGACGGTCACGGTCAGCGTCTTCGGCCCGGCCGCCGTGGACGTCAGCGTGCCGATCGCCACGCCGTCCGGACCGGTCGGGGCGGCAGGTTGCGTGATGGTGTTCCCCGGGCCGGTCGCGGCGATGACGACGGTCGCCCCGCTCACCGGCTGGTCGTTCGCGTCTTTCACCGTGACGGTGACCGTCGCCGCGCTCGCCCCGGTGCTCGCCAGGATCGTCGGCGGCGAGACGGCGACGGTCGAGAGCGGCACCGGGGTTCCGTTGGCGATGGTGATCGTGGTGGGCGCGGATGTCTTCACGTTTCCCGCGCCATCCCGAGCCGTCGCGGTGAGGGCATGGAGGCCGTCCGGCGTGCCCCGCGAATCCCAGCTCAGCGTGAACTTCGTGAGCGGCGACTCGGCCGTCACCTCCGGTCCGATGGCCGCTCCATCGAGACGGAATTGGACGCCCGCGACATCGCGATCGTCGACGGCGGTGGCGGTCAGGCTCGTCACGGCGCTGACCGTGGCTCCGCCCGCGGGAGCGAAGAGGGACACGATCGGCGGGGCGATATCGGTGAGGGCGTTCGGGTGATTGGCGTACCAGGTCGCCACCGCGGCGTTCCAGTACGCGAGCCCGGCCGGCCCGGTCAGCAGGGTGAAGCAGCCCGGCAGCGTCTCGGGGAACGGACCGGCGCCGAGCCAGATCATGACGTTGTTGGCGCAATCGCGCAGTTTCCCCTGCGGGGGGCCCAGGGTGTGGCCGCCGAGATCGCTGGGACTGTCGGCCCGGTACACGTTGTTGTAGAGCGCGACCTGGGGACCCACCTCCGCCCACTTGAAGAACCCGCCATGTCCCGGCACCTGGTACCCCTGATCCATGTCCTGCAGCCGGAACAGCGAGTTCTGCACCAGGACGAGGTTGCCGCTCCCGTCATCGAGCGTCGCATAGGGTCGCGCGCTCATCCCCGTGGAGCAGCCGTCGAAGAACGAC
>DATDED010000159.1:0-7852 GCA_036523455.1 Gemmatimonadales bacterium | reverse complement strand
GAGGTAGATCGGGCGGCCCCAGAACGCGGACAGGAGCTTGCTCTGGAACTTGATGCGCTTCACCCACCTGGTGTCGGCGGGCACTTCGACCTGGGGGAGGGCGCGAGCCAGCGTGAGGGATACGCTGTAACCGGCCTTCGGGTCGAGATGTACGCGCTGCACCTCGCTCACCAGGTTGCCGGGGGAGATGTTGAACTGCTGACCCTCCCACTGGTCGTCGTGCAGCCAGATCGTATGGCCGTCGGCACGGTGGAAGTCGGTGTACACGCTGACGAGCGCCTGGACGTAGTAGTCGCCCGCGGGGATGTCGTTGAGACTCGCCACCGGGTAGCCGAGCGTCGTCCCGTCGATCACGACCGGCGTCCCGGCCGCGAGCGCCGACACGTCCACCCCGTAGAAGGGGACGCAGTCGCTCTCGCCGTGGTCCCCGAGGCGGGGCTCCTCGTCGGCCTTGGTGGAGACGAAGACGTACACGCGCCCGGTCAGCGGGGCCGCGCGCAGGGCGGCCGGAATCGTGATCTCGAAGCGCGGGTCCTGGGCGGCGGCGCGAGAGGAGAGGGCGGCGACGACGGCGGCGGCGATGGTCAGGACGCGCACAGGTACTCCAGAGAGAAGGGCGAAGTCGAAGTGTCGCGGACAGGACGGGGCACCGCAAGTGCGGGCCCCGTCGCCCGCTCAGCCGTAGAGGTCGTTGGGGTCGGCCGCGGCGAGCTCGATGAGAAAATCCGCGATGCGTCGCGTGATGTCCTGCACGTAGCGCGCGCCCTGCTCGGGCGTCGCACGCTTCGGATTCCCGACGCCGGTATCGTCGGTCACCTTGGTCCACTGCCGTGGCGCCCAGGCCCAGCCTTCGCGCAGGGCCCGGATCTTCCACGGGCGAGCCGCACCCGGTCCCGCCTCCGTGAGCGGCCGCACGAGATCGGGAGAGAGATGTAGCATCGCGCTCGTCTCGGCCTCCCCCGCATGATCGCCCAGGTCGGAGAAATACTCGCGGGGATTGACGACCGCGTACCAGCTCACGGTGCACAGAAAGAGGCGCAGGCCCACCTGGACTTCCCGGATCATCTGCCGGAAGTCGTTGCCGCCGTGGCCGTTCAGCACCACGAGCTTGCGGATCCCCTGCCCGTCGAGCGACCGGGCCAGGTCGCGCAGCACGAGCGCCTGGGTGCTGGGGTTGAGGTTGAGGCAGAAGGGAATGTCGAGCTGCCCCGTCTGCACGCCGAAGGGAACCAGCGGCAGGACCAGCACCCTCGCGCCGGCGTCCCACGCGACCTGCGCGGCACGGGTCGCGATCCCCTCGGTCTCGATGTTGTCCGTACCGTAAGGGAGATGGGTGTTGTGCGCCTCGGTAGCGCCCCACGGCAACACCGCGACCTCGTAGCGCGTATCAGAGACGGCCTTCCAGGTGATCTCGCTGAGGATGTAGGGGCGGGCGGCCATGGACGGACTCGGTATGTTGGGGTGTTCAACGATAGCAGACCAGACAAGGAGACTCGAAACAATGCGATTGTCGTATGTGCTGCTGCTCGCGCTGGCCGGACCGCTCGCCGCCCAGACGCCGAAGGACACCGGCTTCGCGGCCCTGCAGCAGCGGGGCAAAATGGTGATGGGCGTCGACCAGTACACCAGCCTGCACCGCTTCGACGATCTGCCCGATGGCGGACGCATCGTCCTCACCCGCTCGGCCGCCGATACGGCCGGCGTGCGGGCGATCCGCGCGCACCTGGCGGATATCGTGCGGGCGTTCGAAGCGGGCGACTTCGGTCACACCATGGCGGTCCACCAGCACGAGTTGCCCGGGACGGCGATCATGCGCGAGCGCCGCACGGCGATCCGCTATCGCCTGGACACCCTGCCCGGCGGCGGGGCGGTCCGTCTCACGACGCGGGACACTACGGCCGTGCGGGCGATCCATCAGTTCCTGGCGGCGCAGCGCGGCGAGCACCACGCCGGCGGTGCCCCCGCGTCTTCGCGTCCCGGCGCCCACTCCCGGCGCCGCGATGCCTATGCCGGGCTTCCCTACCGTCCCGGCGATGGGTAGGTGACCGGGCTCTCGTCACCCGCGGCGTTCACCGCCGCTACCCCGAAGAAGGCGTCGTCCACCACCAGATCGAGGGCCGCCGAGGTCGTGTTGCCGACCCAGCGCCAGTGATCCCACGCGGGTGACGTAGTGGCCCGCCAGTACACCTTGTAGCCGGCGAGGTCGGGGGCGGTCACCGCTTTCCAGCGCAGCGTCGTCGTCGCACTGACCGCGCCGGCGACGGTCGCGCTGTCGGGCGGGGGCGGCGCCCACGCGAGCGCGGCGAGCGTCGCGGCGTTCAACGCGGCGACCCGGGTCGCGTAGGTGAAGTCCACCGAGTCCGGCACGTCTCCGTAGAAGACGCCGTTTTCCACGCGGACCGTCTGGTGCTGCCGGTTGTAGTTCTCGTGCGGCTCCGTGAAGCGCACCGCGGGGAATCCTTCCGCGTTGAAGGCGATGTGGTCGCCGCCGCGGCCGAAGCGGTCCTGGCGGTACACCATCATGACCCGGAAGCCGGCGAGATACTGCTCGGCGATGCGGTCCACGTAGCGCGCGATCTGACGCGACGGGCCATCCACCTCGCCGCCGAACACGCGCAGCCGCGGCAAGGCTTCGGCCGTCGTCCCGGTGGGCGGACTCTCCGAGAAGACGCGCACGACGGTGTTGTCGCTGCGCCCATCGATGCCGCGGGCGCCCCCCACGATGTCGTTGTTCAAATCGGCCTCGACCCGCCAGCCGCGCGCCTTCGCCTCCTGCGCCATGAGCCGGCCGCCCAGCAGGCCCTGCTCCTCGCCCGCGAGCGCGCCGAAAGCGATCGAGGCGGCGAAGCGGTAGCGCGACAGCACCCGCGCGGCCTCGATCACGGCGGCGGTGCCACTGGCGTCGTCGTCGGCCCCCGGTGCCATGACCGTGTCGTCCAGTACGTCGGTGGCGCGCGAATCGTAGTGGCCCGTCATGCCGAGGTAGCGTCCGGTGTCGCTCTGGCCGCGCAGCACGGCGACGACGTTCACCACCCAGACCGGTTTGGGGATCCGTCGGCCGGAATCCACCAGCTCCCGCATGTAGAACACCTCGAGGCAGCCGCCGCAGGCGGCCGAGATGCTGTCGAACTGACCCTTGATCCAGCGTCGCGCGGCGCCGATGCCGCGGGAGCGCGAGACCGTATCGGACAACGTGTTGCGCGTGTGAAAGCCGACCAGGGTGCGGATGTCGCGCTCGATGCGCCGCGCCGAGACCGAATCGACGATCCGGTAGAGGCGGGTGTCGCTCCCTGGCGGACCGGCCGGGGACTGTTGGGCCAGGCCGGTGGCCGGCATGCCGAGCAGACAGGCCGCGAGGAAACGGGGAAACGTCACGATCGATCCTCCGGGTTGGAATGCCGCTATCGGGTCGTATCGCGCGGAGCCGCGACGACGGGTGCGTTGCCGCCGAACGTCACGGGGTGCCGCTCGTCCCACGGCGTGGCCTCCTGGTAGGCCCGCGCCACTTCGAGCGCCTCGGCCTCCCCGTACATCCGGCCGCAGAAGGTGATGCTGGCCGGAGCGCCGTTCGCGAGAAAGCCGTCCGGCACTGCGACGCACGGGTGGCCGGTCAGGTTGGTCACCAGCAGGTTGCTCCCCGAGAACGCGGGGGAGACGTAGACGTCAATGTCCTTCAGCAGGGCCTGCATGTCCTGCTGCAGCAGGCGGCGCACGCGGCTCGCCGCGAGATACTCGACGGCGGGGATGAACCGCGCCGAGCGGAATTGGTTGGGCCATGCGCCGGGGCCTTGCTCGGTGAGCAGGCTGTCGCGCCCGGAGCGCGTGAGGTCGTCGAAACTCGCCGCCGCCTCGGCCGACAGGATGATGCGCAGCGCCTGGGCGGGACGTTTGGGGAGCTCGATGGCGATCGGCTGGGCGCCCAGCCCCCGCAGGACATCGAGCACCGCACGATCCAGGGCCGCGCCGCGGTGATCGGCGTCGAACGCAGACTTGATGTACCCGATGCGCAACCCCGATAGCCTGACACGCGCGTCATAGGGGAACGGCACGTTCACGGCGGATGGATCGGCGGGATCGGCGCCGCGGATCGCGTCGAACACCAGGGCGCAGTCCTCCGCGTTGCGGCACAGCGGACCCGCCTTGTCCATGGACCACGCGAGCGCCATCACGCCGGCCCGGCTCACCCGGCCGAAGCTGGGTCGCAATCCCGTCACCCCAGTCCGGGTGGATGGGGATACGATCGAGCCGAGCGTCTCGGTCCCGAGCGCGAACGGCACCAGACCGGCCGAGACAGCGGCTGCGGGTCCCGCCGAGGAGCCGCTCGACCCTTCCGGGAGGTTCCAGGGGTTGCGCGTCATGCCACCGAACCAGACGTCCCCCATCGCGAGCGCACCCGACGCGAGCTTCGCCACCAGCACGGCTCCGGCCTGCTCGAGCCGCCGCACCGCCGTCGCGGCGGTGTTGATCACCTGATCCTTATAGGGGGCCGCGCCCCATGTCGTGGGATAGCCGGGAACCGCATAGAGATCCTTCACGCCGTAGGGGATGCCGTGCAGGATGCCGCGATAGTGACCGGCGGCGATCTCGCGATCCGCCGCTCTCGCTTGCGACAGGGCGAGACTGTCGGTCAGCGTGACGACGGCGTGCAGCTGCGGGTCGAAGCGTCGCAGCCGGCCCAGGTACATCGTGGTCAGCTCGACCGACGTCACAGCCCGAGTGCGCAACAGCTCGGCGAGATCGGTGACCGGCCAGAACGCGACGTCCTCCAGGTTGGCCGGCCGCTTGATCTGTTTGGGCCGGTCGGCGAAACGCGGACGGTGGTCGGGGACAGGGACCGCGGGGGGGAGCGGCTGGAAGAAGAGCGCCGGCACGTCGGCATTGTCGAGCGCCACGGCGCGGATCGAGTCGTAAGCGTTGCGCCGGTCGCCGCGCCCCGTGAATTCGTTGCCGAACTGGCCGCGCGGCCGCAGCAGCAGAGCGAGCTCCGAGTCGCTGTAGGTGAGACCCACGAGGTCGAGCGCGGCCTGCAGGGTCGCCCGGGTGACCGCGGGCCGGTCGGTGGAATCGGTGCGAACGGAGTCCTGCGCCGCCGCGGGACGCGCCGACCCGACGAGCAGCAACAGGACGGCGCCGGCCGCGAGCCACGGACCAAAGGACGAGCGACGAGCCATCGAGTCACCTTGTGGAGTGCGGGTCAAATAGTCTACCGTCATCTGTTCGACTCGCTATGCGCGGCTCGGCGCGCCCTAGCGCGGGAGCGGGGCGCGCGGGGGACGCAGCCGGTATCCCGCCGGCGGCTCGGCATCCAGCAGCCAGCGGACGAAGTAGTCCCAGCGCCGCCGGATCATGTACGGCTCGTTGCCGAAGCCGTGCCGCCGGTTGGGCAGCGCCAGCAGATCGAAGTCCTTGTTCGCCTTGATCATCTCGTCCACCAGCAGGAGCGAGTTGTCGGGCGGGACGTTGTTGTCGGTCGTGCCGTAGGCGATCAGCAGCCTGCCCTTCAGGTGGTCGGCCTGGAGCTGGTTCGCCTGGTTGTCGTAGTTCGTGGTGCCGTCGGCGTTGCGCACCAGGAGGCCCTGCCACTTCTCGGCCCAGTCGTCCTCGTATTCCCGGTTGTCGTGGTTCCCCGCCTCGGAAATGCCGACCTTGAAGAAGTCGGGGTAGCGCAGCATCGCGTCGGCTGCCGCGTAACCGCCGCCGGAATGGCCGTAGATGCCGGCGCGATCGAGGTCGATCCAGGGATAGCGCTGCGCTAGCTCGCGCATCGCGGCGACCTGATCGGGAAGGCCGTTGTCTCCCATGTTCCCGTAGTACGCGGCGTGGAACGACTTGGAGCGTAGCGGCGTGCCCATCGCGTCGATCTCCACCACAACGAACCCCAGCTCGGCCAGCGCCTGGGCGTCCCCGCGGGCCGCGGCAAAGCCGCGGCTGCCGACGCTCCCGGTCTGCGGTCCCGGATAGATGTGATTGACGATCGGATAGCGTCGCGTGGAGTCGAACGTGGTGGGACGGTACAGCAGGCCGTAGAGGTCGGTCTTCCCGTCGCGGGCTTTCACCGTGATCGGCATCGGTGGCCGCCACCCGGCGGCGGTGAGGCGTGAGATGTCGGCGCGCTCGAGCGTGAGCACGACGCGTCCGGCCAGGTCGCGCAACACGGTGACCGGGGGAACGTCGGGACGGGAGTAGCTGTCCACGAAATAGCGGCCGTCGGGGGCGAGCGTCACCTCGTGGTCGGCGTCCTCCGGTGTGAGCAGGGTGAGCCGGCTGCCGTCCATGCGGACACTGTAGAGGCGGCGGAAATACGGATCGCCGGCCTCGCGTCCCGCGCCGGTGAAAAAGAGCGTACGACCCGCTTCGTCCACGCGCAGCACCTGGAGCACGTTCAAGTTCCCGCTCGTCACCCGGCTCAGCAGCCGTCCCGTCGCCAGGTCGTAGCGGTACAGATGGCCCCAGTCGCTGCGCTCGGAGTACCACAGGATCTCGTTCGTGGCCGGGAGTACGTGCCAGTTGACGCGCCCCGCGCCCGATTCGAAGAACGTCGCGACCGACTCGTCGAACACGTCCCGCACCGCGCCCGTGACGGCGTCGGCCACCCGCAGCCACTCGTGCCGGTGGTCGCGCGAAGTCGACACGAAGACGAGCCGGGACGCATCCGGAGTCCACTCGACGTCGGCCCATTCTCCCCGGCACACCACGTGATCGCACAGGGTGGAGCGGTGCTGGTCGGGCGGCAGCTGCAGCCGGATCACGCGGGGCGCATCCACGTCGATGATCACGCGCTGGATCATCGCGACCACGCTGTCGCCGGGGAGTGGATACTTCCAGCGCTCCAGCACCGGGTGGCCGACCTGGGTGCGCACGAGGTACATCTCGCCCACGCCGCGCTGGTCCTGCTGGAACGTGGCGATCCGCTTCGAATCGGGAGACCAGAGCAGTACCGGCCGGTCGCTCCGCACCCAGCCGGCGTTGTCGGTGGCGTAGCCGAAGTCCGGTACGCCGTCCGTGGTGAGCCGCGTCTCCCGTCCCGTGCCCAGATCGCGCATCCACAGGTTGTCGTCCCGGATAAACGCGGCCCGTTTCCCGTCGGGCGAGAGCACGGCGCTGCGCGGCCCGGAGTCGCGGGGCGCGGCCGCGCCGCACCCCGTGCCGCGCACGTCGCAGCTCCAGTGCCGGCCCCGGGCATCGAAGGCAATCGAGTCGAGTCGTGTGGAGAAGGTGATGGCGCCGAGCGTCAGGTGCCGCCCGTCGTACGTCGAGTCGGCGGCGCGGGACAGCGCCGCCGCGATCCGGGCGTGATCGAAGGCGGGGGCACGCGTCCGCCGAGGGGGATCGACCAGCACGTACTCGACGCCGTCGGCGGTCGTGTTGAGATACCAGAAACGGTCGGCGGCGAGCCATCCGGGTCGGACGGTGGCACCCGAGACCAACGGGTTGGTGTTGTAGCCCAGGAACCGCTCGGCGCGGGCGTAGTCGTCGGCCGTCAGCGCGCGAGGCTGCTGGGCGAGGACGGGGGTGGCGGCGGCGAGGGCGGCGACGAACAGGGCGCGACGCGGCATCATGGGCTCCCGGGAGGTGCGTTCGGTCCCAATATGTCACGCGGGCGCACGGGGGGCTTCCCCCAACACATCGGGGTCGTCCATCGTATAACTTCAGGTATCACCTGTCCTGCACGCCGTCGTTCTCTTCTTGGAGGCGTTTGATGCGCGACCGTGTCGGTTCTCTGTTGTTCTGTCTCCTCGGGCTGGTGGCCACCGTGGCGAGCGGGCAGAGCACCCTTCCATTGAAGCACGCTCCCAAACCCACCACCCCGGCGATCACGGCCGCGGATCTGATGACGCGGCTCTACATCTAC
>DATDED010000158.1:0-1867 GCA_036523455.1 Gemmatimonadales bacterium | reverse complement strand
GTTGCAGCAGCCGAATCACTTCCGCGTCGTCGGTTTGCGAGAAATCCGCGTACCAGTACCCCACCGCCACGAACGCGTCGGGCGTGAACAGGCACACCACCCGGTCGGCGAGCGCCGCCAGCCGCTCGCAGGCTTCGGGAGCACCGACCGGGACCGCCACGACGACCTGCGTCGCCCCGAGCTTGCGCGCCACCTCCACCGCCGCCCGCATCGTCGCCCCGGTCGCCAGACCGTCGTCGACCAGAACGACGTTGCGGCCGTGCAGGTCGAGCGGCGGCCGCCCATCCCGGAACATCGCGTCGCGGCGCGTCACCTCCGCCTGCTCGGCGCGTGCCAGGGCCGTGAAGTACTCCGGCGTCACGCCGACGAGCGCCATGGTCTCCTCGTCCGCCACGGTCACGCCCGCCGCGCCCACGGCGCCGATCGCCAGCTCAGGCTGGTCGGGCGCGCCCACCTTGCGCACGACGAGCACGTCGAGCGGTGCGCCCAAGTCACGCGCCACCTCGTACCCGACGGGGACGCCCCCTCGCGGCAGGGCGAGTACGATCGGGTCTTCGATGCCGAGTGGCAGCAGCGCGGCCGCTACCTCGCGACCGGCGACGCTGCGGTTGGGAAAGAGGTGCACTGCTCTCGCTCCCTTCCGGAAACAAAACGGTGACGTAGCCCTCGGAGCGGGTGGGCCTGTGGCCCACTCCCCAGAGACCGGCTGTTGGCCTGGTCTCGTGTGGTGCCGTTGTGGCACCCTCCTCCATGCCTCGAGCGCTACGTCACCTGTGCCAAGATGCGGCACCGGCCCAAAGGGAATCGTGATGCCGCTATGAAGATCGGTTCACGTGGACTAGCGCGCCCGCAGCGCGTTCAGGATCACGGCCGCGTCCAGCGCCTCCTGGAGTAACGCCCCGATGGAGGGGGGAATGCGCCCCGTGCTCGCCACCACCATGAGGGCGAAGCTCACCCCGAGGCCGATCCCCACGCTCTGCAGGATGATGCGGCGCATCCGCTGGCTCAGGGCGATGGCCTCACCTACCCGCGACACGTCGTCCACCAGCAGCACGATGTCGGCCGCCTCGGCCGACGCCGCGGGGCCGTGTTCCCCCATCGCCACCCCGACCGTGGCCGCGGCCAGGGCGGGTGCGTCATTGATCCCGTCGCCCACCATCACCACGGTGCCCCGGTGCTGCTTCAACTCCTGCACCGCGGTCACCTTGTCAGCGGGCAGCAGGTTGGCCCGCACGGTGCGGATCCCCGCCTGCGCGGCGATCGCCTCAGCCGTCTCCTCGCGGTCCCCGGTGAGCATCACGGTGTCATCCACGCCAAGGCGGGCGAGCTGCTGCATCAGCGCGGGCACCTGGTGGCGCATCCGGTCGGCGAAGGTGATGAACCCGGCATAGTGCCCGTCGATCGCCACGAACGCCGTGGTGCGCTCCGCAGCGCCGTCGCTCGGGGGAATGCCGCGGCTCGCGAGGTAGGCCGCCGACCCTACGTCTACGCTACGCCCCTCGACCATCCCCGAAACGCCCAGGCCGGGCGTCTCCTGCACGTCGTGGGCCGGGGGAATGGTGAGTCCGCGGCGCTTCCCCGCTTCCGCGACGGCGTGGCCGAGATGATGGGCGGAGAGCTGCTCGACCGCCGCCGCGAGCCGCAGTAGCTCATCGGGCGTGCGCCCGTTGGCGACCGAGACCTCCTGCACGAGCGGCCGGCCGAGCGTGAGAGTCCCCGTCTTGTCGAACACGACGACCCGGGCGCGTCCCACCTGCTCGATCGCCGCGCCGCTCTTCACGATGATCCCGTCGGCCGCGGCGCGGCTGATGGCCGCGATCACGGCGACGGGGGCCGCCAGGATGAGCGGGCAGGGCGTCGCGACGAC
>DATDED010000157.1:0-4908 GCA_036523455.1 Gemmatimonadales bacterium | reverse complement strand
ATGCTCCTGACCCTCCTGCCCCTGGTGCAGCGGCCGAGCCCCGCGCCGGCCGATCTCACCAAGCGCGCGCACACCTACAGCATCGTGGCCTACGATTCGGCGACCGGCGACCTCGGCGTGGCGGTGCAGTCCAAGTTCCCGAACGTGGGCGGCATCGTGCCGTGGGCCCGGGCCGGCGTGGGGGCGGTGGCGACGCAATCGCTTGGGAACACGGCGTACGGCGACGACGGGCTGCGTCTCATGGCGATGGGCGCCACGGCGCCCGAGGCGATGCGCATCGTGATGCGCAGCGATCAGCGGCCGGCGCAGCGGCAGGTCGGGATGGTGGACGCGCACGGCAACGCCGCGAGCTGGACCGGAGACTCGTGCTTCGACTGGGCCGGGGGGCGGACACTCGGGGCGGATGGCCAGATCGTGCTGGGCGCGAAGGGCGCCATGATCACCGGGCGCACGTTCGCCGCCCAGGCGAACATCATGGTCTCCGACCAGACAGTGAAGAACATGGCCGACGCCTTCGTGCGCGCGACGGGCTCGCTCGCCGACCGGCTGATGGCTGCGTTGGTAGCGGGGCAGGCCGGCGGCGGGGACAAGCGTGGCATGGAGTCGGCGGCGCTGCTCGTGGTGCGGGCCAACGGCGGCTACCTGGGCGCCAACGACCGCTACATCGACATCCGCGTCTACGACGACACCAACCCGATTCGCGAGCTGCAGCGGCTGTACCGCCTGCACCAGCTGTACTTCTTCCAGAGCCGGCCCGAAGATCTGATCCCCATCAGCCCCGAGGTCGTGCGGCAGCTGGAGCCGATCCTCCTGTCCGAGCCGGTCAATCAGCCACAGAAGTGGCTCGACGCGCCGCAGGGCACCGCGAACGCGAAGTTCCTGCAGGCACTCGAAAACTTCATGTACTGGGAGAACTACGACGTGCGCGTACGCAACGACGGGAAGATCGACCGGGTGGCGCTGGAGGATATTCTGGCGCGCCGGAAGAAGCGTTAGCGATGGCCGCGCCCTCACCAGTCCCCGCGGGAACCACCGGGTGGTTCGGTCACCCACGCGGTCTCTCGACGCTCTTCTTCACGGAGATGTGGGAGCGGTTCAGCTACTACGGGATGCGGGGATTCCTGATCCTGTATGCCGTCGCCCCGCTGGCCAACGGAGGGCTTGGCTTCGACGACCGTCACGGCGCCAGCATCTACAAGTGGTACACGAGCTCCGTCTGGTTGACGCCGATCGTCGGCGGACTCATCGCAGATCGCCTGCTGGGCCAGTTTCGGAGCGTGTTCCTGGGCGGCGTGATCATCGCCCTGGGCCACTTCAGCCTCGCATTCAAGTCGCTGCCGTCATTCTATCTCGGGCTGACGTTGATCGTGGTCGGGACCGGCCTCCTGAAACCCAATATCAGCACGATGGTCGGCTCGCTGTATGAACCCGGGGATGCGCGGCGCGACGCCGGCTTCTCGATCTTCTACATGGGCATCAACATCGGCGCCTTCCTGGGCATCATGGGCGCGGGCTGGCTCGCCCAAAAAATCGACTGGCACATCGGCTTCGCGGCTGCCGGTGTGGGGATGACGTTCGGGCTCATTCAATACGTACTCGGCCGGCGGCGCCTACAGCCGGCACTCGACCGGTTGGCCACACAACGCTCCCGTGCAGCCGCGGGCGAGGAAACGCGCCCCGCGACCAAAGGGCTGTGGCACGAACTTGGCAACCTCACCTCGGTAGAGCGCAAGCGGATTGCGGTCGTGTTCATCCTGTTCGTCTTCGCCTCCCTCTTCTGGGGTGCGTACGAGCAGGCGGGATCCACGCTCAACCTGTTCGCCGATCGCTACACGAATCTCGACGTCTTCGGGTATCAGATTCCGTCGTCCTGGCTCCAGGCAGTCCAGCCGATCCTGGTCATCACCCTCGCCCCCGTCCTTGCGTGGCTCTGGGTGCGTCTCGGGTCACGTGAGCCGTCGAGTCCCAGCAAATTCGCTCTCGGTCTCCTGGCAGCGGGCCTCGCCTTCCTGTTGCTGGTTCCCGCGGGCGCGCACGCGCAGAGCGCGCCGGGCGTGCGGGTGAGCCCGTTGTGGCTCGTCGGTGCCTACTTCATCGAAGAGCTGGGTGAGCTGTGTATCAGCCCTGTGGGCCTCAGCGCGGTCACCAAGCTCGCCCCGGTCCGGATTGTCAGCCTGATGATGGGTGTCTTTTTCCTGTCGAATTGGCTGGGCAATCTGCTGGCCGGCTGGACAGCCGGGTTCTTCAGCGCGATGCCGCTCTCGCAGTTGTTCGGCGCGGTCGCTGCCGTGTGCCTCGTGTCGGCGGTGATCATGTTCGTGCTGATCCGGCCGGTGAAACAGCTGATGGGGGGAGTGCATTAGCGATCCTCAGGAGGAGCGCCTCCGCGCCGCTCTTGCCGAGCGGTATACCGTCGAGCGGGAGCGACGCGGGGCATCCACGGCCCTCGTGACGCTCGATTCGCTGATGCAGACCGGTCCTCGTCCGATCGAATACTGGAACGGTCTCACGTATCAGAACCTCACCTACGCCAGCCTCGTCGTATCACAGCTGCGCGAGCTGGGGGGCGACGCGGCCGGCGGCCTCGCGGCGGCGCGCCGGCGCCCCTACCACGGCGCCGGAGCCGCGTACCTCGCGTCGTTTCTGCGCCAGGAAGGCCGCCTGGCGGAGGCGGCCGGGGATCGCCCGGGCGCGATCAACGCGTATCGGCGCTATCTGGCGCTGCGCTCGAGGCCCGAGCCGTCGGTGCAGGCCGAGGTGGACCGCGTGCGGGCCGAGCTGGCGCGGCTCGCCGCCCAACCGTAGCGGCAGGGAAAGGACCGGAAGATGCTCAAGCGGCTCGGCGCGTTGTTGCTCCTGGCAGGACTCTGCCTCCCCTACGGCTGCGACATCCGGCCGATCACCGGCGTGTGGCACGAGGTGCCGACCATCGCGCTGCTGGGCGTGCCGGTGCTGGCGACGGTGATCTATGCGCTGCATGCGCTGGTCCCGGTGCTCGCCGCGTTTCACGAGCGTCACTCGCGCACCCTGCACGCCGTCTTCCGGGTGGTCTACTACGCGCTGCTGGGCGGGTACCTGGCATTGGCGGTGACCAAGCGCGAGGGTTGGCCCGGTCCGATCGACGTGGCCGCCGCCCTCATCGTGACGGGCGTCCTCGCGGTATGGCCGCAACACCGCGGCACCAGCGCGGCCCGTCTGCCGCTGCTGCTGCTCACCGTCGTCGGCGTACCCGAAGTCGCCTACCTGGTGGGGTTTCTGCGTGAGGGGGGTATGCAGGTGGGTGGTTGGGTCTTCACCGCCGGCTGGGTGGTGGCGGTGATCGCGGAGGCTCAGGTGCTCGCGGCCTCTCCGCCAACCGCTCACAGCGGGTGAGGCCGCGTTACGCCATCGGCTCCTCGGCGAAGTGGCACGCGGCGAGGTGCCCGGACGCGATCTCCCGCAACGCCGGCGCTTCCGTCCGGCAACGCTCGTTCTTCTTCGGATGCGGACAGCGCGGGTGAAAGGCGCAGCCGGACGGCGGATGGGCCGGCGACGGGACGTCGCCCGAGAGCACGATCCGCTGCGGCGGCGCCGCCGGGTCCGGCACCGGCACGGCCGAGAGGAGTGAGCGGGTGTAGGGATGGCGCGGCCGCTCGTACACGGCGGCGGCCGGGGCCCGCTCCACGATCCGCCCCAGGTACATGACGGCGACGTCGTCCGCGATGTGCTTCACCACCGCCAGGTCGTGGGCGATGAACAGGTAGGTCAGGCGACGCTGCTGCTGCAGATCGGCGAGCAGGTTGAGCACCTGCGCCTGGACCGACACGTCGAGCGCCGACACCGGCTCGTCGCACACGAGGAACGCCGGCTCGACCGACAGGGCCCGCGCGATGCCGACCCGCTGGCGCTGGCCCCCCGACAGCTCGTGCGGAAAGCGGTCGGCGAGCTCCGGATCGAGACCGACTTCACCGAGCAACGCATCCACCCGCGCGTCGCGCTCGGTCTTGGGGGCGAGCTCGTGAATCGCCAGCGGCTCGCGCAGCGTCTGCCGCACCGTCATGCGCGGGTTCAACGAGCCGAACGGGTCCTGGAAGACGATCTGGAGGCGGCGCCGCAGGCGCCGCAGCGGGCCCGGGGCGAGCGCGAAGACGTCGACCGCGTCGAGCAGAAAGGTGCCGCTGGTGGGCTCGGTGAGGCGCAGCAGCGTCCGGGCTACCGTGGTCTTCCCCGATCCCGACTCCCCCACGAGACCCAGCGTCTTGCCGGCGTTGATCGAGAAGCTCACGCCGTCCACGGCCCGCACCGGCGCCCGCGGACGTCCCAGGCCGAGCCAGGTGCGCTCGCCCGGGTAGTGCTTCACCAGATCGCGCACCTGGACGAGCGGAGCCCCTGCCGGCGCGGTCATCCGCCGGGACCCCTGGTGCGGCGTGCCGGCTCCGTCACGAGCCAGCAGCGCGCGGTGTGGCCATCGGTTCCGGTCTCGAGCAACGGCGGCTCCTCGGTGCGGCACTTGTCCCACGCGTAGGGGCAGCGCGGATGAAACCGGCAGCCCTGCGGCCACGCCGTGGCGGCGGGCACCGAGCCCGGGATGCTGTGCAACCGCGCCCGCGGCCGGTCGAGCCGCGGAATGGACTCCATCAGGCCCTCGGTGTAGGGGTGCCGCGGGTGCGCGAACAGCTCCGGGGTCGGCGCGGTCTCCACGACTTGGCCGGCGTACATCACGACGACGCGGTCGGCGGTGCCCGCGACCACGCCCAGATCGTGGGTGATGAGCAGCACCGCCATACCGAGCTCTTGCTGCAGACGCGCGAGCAGCTCCAGGATCTGGGCCTGGATGGTGACGTCGAGCGCCGTGGTCGGCTCGTCGGCGATGAGGATCTGGGGGCGGCAGATCAGCGCCATGGCGATCATCACCCGCTGCCGCATCCC
>DATDED010000156.1:0-6795 GCA_036523455.1 Gemmatimonadales bacterium | reverse complement strand
CGTGCGCAGCCCGAAGCACACGGGCGAGTACAAGGCGCCATGAGCCTCGCGGACGCGCTCGCGGGAATGCTGGTGGTGGCGCTCAACGCCTACGTGCTGTCGGGCGGGGCGGACTTCGGCGGGGGCGTGTGGGACTTGCTGGCGAGCGGTCCGCGCAAGCGTGCGCAGCGCGACCTGGTGGCGCAGGCGATCGGCCCGGTGTGGGAGGCGAACCACGTCTGGCTGATCCTCGCCGTCGTGCTGCTGTTTACCTGCTTTCCGCCGGCGTTCGCGCAGCTGGCCGTGGCGCTCAATCTGCCGCTCACGGGGGTGCTGGTGGGCATCGTGCTGCGGGGCTCGGCGTTCGCGTTCCGCGGCTACGGCGGGGACCGTGATGCGGTGCAGCGGCGCTGGGGACGCGTCTTTGCGGTCGCGAGCCTCGTGACGCCGATCCTCCTCGGTACCGCGGTGGGAGCCGTAGCCTCGGGCGTCATCGGGGAAGGGGGAAGAGGGAAGGGGGAGGGGTTCTTCAGCGTCTATGTCGCGACGTGGCTCGCGCCGTTCCCGCTCACGGTGGGGCTGTTCACCCTATGCTGTTTCGCGTTTCTCGCCGCTGTGTATCTGACGCTCGAGGCGCCGGAGGGCGCGCTGCGCGAGGATTTCCGGCGGCGCGGGCTCTCGGCGGGCGTGGCGGTGGGTGTCGCGGCCGGCCTGGCATTGATCGTCGCCCGGCCGGGCGCGCCGTTGATGCGCAGCGGGCTCGTCGGCTCGGATTGGGCGCTGCCGTTCCAGCTCGGCACCGGGATGGTCGCTATCGGGGCGCTCGGTGCCCTGTGGACGCGCCGCTACCGGCTGGCGCGCGCCGCCGCGGCAGCGCAGGTCTCGCTCATCCTGTGGGGCTGGGCGGGCAGTCAGTATCCCTACCTGGTCCCACCCGATCTCGCGATCACGGACGCCGCGGCGCCCGCGGCCACCCTGCGCCTGGTGCTGATCGCCCTGGGACTCGGTGCGGCCGTGCTCGTGCCGTCGCTCGTGTATCTGTTCCGGATCTTCAAGGGCGGCCAGCAGCCGTCAGCCGCCGGCCATCAGTAGTCCAGTCGCTTCGCCACCCACCATGCGGCGAGACCACCGGCGATGAAGCCGACGACGAGGCCGAACGGCCCGAACAACCTGTCGCCGAGGGCGCCGACCAGCGTCGCGACGACGAAAGCGACGAGTGTCTTGAGTAATCTCATGAAGTCCCCAACAGGATTCGGACCGCCACCTCGGTGGTCACGCCGTCGACGGCGACGGTCTTGCGCCGGCCGCTGGCCCCCCGAACGATCGCTACGGCGCTGCGCGGCACGTCGAGACGTTCGGCGAGGAAGCGCACCAGCTCCTCGTTGGCCGCTCCGTCCACCGGCGGCGCGGCCAGCCGGACCCGGATCGCGTCGCCGTACCGGCCCACGACTTCGGTGGCCCTGGCGCGCGGCACTACGTGCACGACGAGATGCCCGGTCTGAGTCATGCCGACGACCGATAGCCGATAGCCGATAGCGTTCTTATCTCAGTACCTGGAACACGAGCTGCTTCAGCAGCCACAGCACCAGCAGCGCCACCAGCGGGCTGAAGTCGATGGGGCCGGCGGTCGGGAGTATCCGGCGGATCGGCTCGACGAGCCAATCGGTGAGCCAGTAGAAGGGACGCAGCCACCGCGTGTATCTGCCGCGACCGAGCCAGGAGGCCAGGACCCGGACGAGGATCGCGAAGAACAGGATGTCGTAGACGACGCCGATCGCCAGGACGAGCATACTGCGCCCTCCCGCGTGCGCCGCGCCGGTGATGGAATACCAGGACGCGAACAACCACTGAGCGATCGAGATGACGAGGATGCCGAGGATCGCTGTCCCGATCACCAGCCACCAGCCGGCCTGCACCGGGTTGCCGCCGGCGCGCACCACACGGCGCTCGACGGGCCGCATCAGCGGATCCGTCAGCTGCCGCAATGCGCGGCCCACCGGCCCGAAGGGAGAGAGCCGCCGGGTGCGTACCAGCCAGCTTCCCAGCGCCACGAGCACCGCCAGGGCGAACGCCGCGAACACGGCGTAGCGGATCAGCAGCAGGACGTTGAAGGTCATCGTACGTGGCAGTGGGTGCGGTTATAGATAGCCGGGGATGGGGTCATGCGTCAGCGTCCTCGCGTCTGGCGTATCCCGGCCGAGTTGCCCACATTAGCGGCCCGTGATGCGCATTCGCCCTCTTATCGTGACCGTCGCCGCTGCCTGCGCGGCGTCCTGCGGCACGGCCCGCGAGCCGGTGTACATCGGCGTGGCCGGCCCCTTCGCCCAGGCGCGCGGGACCTCGATGCAGCTCGCGGCCCGCCTCGCGGCGAAGCAGCTCAACGACCGCGGCGGCATCGGGGGTCGGCAGGTGCGACTCGTGTTCGTCGACGACAGCAGTGAGGACGGCGCCGCGCTGCGCGCCGCCCAGTCGTTCGTGGACAGCGACCGCGTGGTCGCGGTGGTCGGACATCTGTCTTCGGGTCCCACACTCACCGCCCTCGGCGTGTACGCCGGGGCACGCAATCCGATTCCCCTGATCAGTCCGTCCGCCTCCAGTCCCGACCTCACCGGATCCTCGAAGTGGATGTTTCGGATCTGCCCGAGCGATCTGGCGCACGGCACGCAGCTGGCGCGATACGCCCGCCAGCGTCTCGCGGCGGCGCGGGCGGCGGTGATCTACACGAACGACGATTACGGGCGGGGCGTGCGCCGGACCTTCGTGAGCGAGTTTCAGCGCCTGGGCGGGACCGTCCTCGAGCAGGATCCCTACCTCGTCGCGCACGGGTCGCCCGAGCCCTTCGTGGCGCGATTGCGCCGAGCGGGGGGCGTGGACGTGCTCGTGCTGGCGACCCAGCGGGTTGAGGCGGAGGCGGTGTTGCGGGAAGTGCGGGGTGCCGGGCTTGGCTGGGCGGTGATCGGGGGTGATGCACTCGTCGGCATCGAGACCGACGGGCCCCTCGCTGACGGGGTGCGGGTCTCCGTATCCTACCTCTCGGACCGGAGCGGTGAGCGCAACGACGCGTTCGTGACGGCTTACGCCCGTGCCTACGGGCAACGCCCCGACCATCGCGGGGCAGGGGCATACGACGTGATCATGCTGCTGGCCCAGGCCATCGGGCAGGTGGGCACGCAGCGCGATGCCGTTCGCGACTATCTGGCGAGCGTCGGCCGCGGCCGCCCGGCCTACGAAGGGGTCACGGGACGCATCGCCTTCGATTCAGCGGGCGACGTCCCCGACAAATCCGTCTCGATCGCGGTGGTGCGCGGCGGCCGGCTCGTGACCGAGTGGCAGCCCTAGCGGTGCCGCGCGTAGGTGCCCATCAGCTGGGCGGACGCGAGGACGTGCCCCTCCATCGCCCGCTCGACATCGGCCTTGGTGGCGCCCCGTCGTAACGAGAGCGGGCCGTCCAACGCATACAGCTTGAAGTAGTAGCGGTGCGGCTTCCCGGGCGGCGGGCAGGGACCGCCGTAGCCGGCTTCTCCGGAATTGGTTCTTCCTTCTACTCCGTCCGCTTCGCTCTCCGGCAGCGTGGTTGCCGTCCCGGGCAGGTTGAACAGCACCCAGTGGACGTAGGTGCCGCCCGGGGCGTCCGGATCATCCATGATCAACGCGAAAGCGCGGGTCCCGGCGGGCGCACCGGACCACGCGAGCGGCGGCACGGCGTCCTCGCCGTCACAGGTGTAGCGCGCCGGGATAGCCTCGCCCGTGGCGAAGGCCGTGCTACTGAGGACGAAGGTCAAGTCGCTCCCAGTGCTTCCCGCACGATGCGCGCCTGCTCGGCCTGGTGCGCGGCGGGATATCCCTCGGCGGGGCTGGCCCGCTCCGGCCGCGAAACGTCCTTGATGGCGATCGCCGCCGGCGTGAGGTCGCGCAGCTTGGGCAGCACGAACTTGCGCGCGCCCATGTTGCGTGGCTCCTCCTGCACCCAGACCACCTCGGCCAGGTTCGGATAGCGCCGGACCAGCTCGCCCGTTTCCGCCGCCGGGAAGGGGTAGAGCATCTCCACGCGGCCGATCGCCACGTGGGAGGCTTGCGCCCGAGCCGGCGAGGCCAGCAGGTCATAGTAGACCTTCCCGCTGCACAGCACGAGACGGGTGATCGCATCCCGCCGCTCGGCCGCCGCGGCGTCGTCGAGCACCGGGCGGAACCGGCCGGTTGCGAGCTCCTCGAGGCGCGACGTCGCGGCCGGGAGGCGGAGCAGGCTTTTCGGTGTCATGAGGATGAGCGGCCGCATCTCGGCATGCCGGGCCTGGCGACGGAGCAGGTGGAAGTACTGCGCCGGCGTCGTGCAATTGGCGACCCGGATGTTGCCTTCAGCGCCGAGTGCCGCGAAGCGTTCCACGCGCGCGCTCGAGTGCTCAGGTCCCTGACCCTCGTAGCCGTGCGGGAGGAGCAGGGTGAGGCGCGAGGTCTGGCCCCACTTGGCGAGACCCGAGATGATGAACTGGTCGATGATGATCTCGCCGCCGTTGGCGAAGTCGCCGAACTGCGCCTCCCACAACACCAGAGCCTCGGGCGCGGCGACGGCGTAGCCGTATTCGAAGCCGAGGCAGGCGAGCTCGGAGAGCGGGCTGTTGTGCAGCTCGAAGGGCGCGCGCGCGCCGGGCAGGTGCTTGATGGGCGCGTAGCGGCGGCCGTTGACGGCGTCGTGCAGCACGAGGTGCCGCTGGCTGAACGTGCCGCGCTCGGTGTCCTGCCCCGTGAGCCGGACGGGAACCCCTTCGGCGACGAGCGACGCGAGCGCCAGCGCCTCGGCGTGAGCCCACTCGATGCCGCCGCCGGGGCCGATGGTCTCCCGCCGCCGCTCCAGCTGCTTCTTCAATTTGGGGTTCACCGTGAACCCTTCGGGCACGAGCAACAGCTGCTCGTTCAGGGTGGTGAGCAGCTCGGCGCGCACCGCCGTTTCCGGCTCCGCCACCGCGTTCGTCGAGATGCGGTGTGGCTCTTCGCCGGCGCCCCCGGTCGCGAGGCTCGCCTTCAGCGCCTGCTGGATCTCCTGGAGGTGCGTCGTGGCGGCGTCGGCCGATGCCTCCGCCGCCGCGGCGTCGAGGACCCCTTCGGCGGCCAGCTGCTCGGCGTAGCGCTGGCGGACGGTGGGCGTCTGCCGGATGCGTTCGTACATGAGCGGCTGCGTGTAGGACGGCTCGTCCCCCTCGTTGTGCCCGTGGCGCCGGTAGCCGACGACGTCGATCACCACGTCGCTGCGGAACTTGTCGCGGTACATCATCGCGAGCCGCACCGCGGCGATGCACGCCTCGGCATCGTCCGCGTTGACGTGAATGATCGGCGCGTCGAAGCCCTTGGAGAGGTCGCTCGAGTAGTCGGTGGAGCGGCCCTCGCGCGGATCGGTGGTGAACCCGATCTGGTTATTGCCGATCAGGTGAATCGTGCCGCCGGTGGTGTAGCCCTTGATGCGCGCGAGGTTGAAGGTCTCGGCCACGCTGCCCTGCCCGGGGAACGCCGCGTCGCCGTGGATCAGCACCGGGAGGGCGACCGTGACGTCGTGATGCGCTTCGGGGCCGCGGCGGCTCGTCTGCTCGGCGCGCGCCCGGCCTTCCACGACCGGATTCACCGCTTCGAGGTGGCTCGGGTTGGGCGACAGCGTCACCGTCACGGTCTTGCCGAACTCGGTCCGGTAGGTGCCCTCGGCGCCGTGGTGGTATTTCACGTCGCCCGTGCCGCCCTCGGGCGTGAGCGTCTCCTCGACGTTCCGGCCGCCCTCGAACTCGGCGAAGATCGTTTCGTAGGGCAGGTTCACGATGTGCGCGAGGACGTTGAGCCGCCCGCGGTGCGCCATGCCGATGACGACCTCGCGCGCGCCGGAATTTCCGGCGAGCTCGATCGTGAGGTCGAGCATCGGCACCAGGATGTCCAGCCCTTCGATGGAGAACCGCTTGTGGCCCAGATACGCCTTGTGAAGGAACCGCTCGAGCGTCTCCACGGCGGTGAGGCGCGACAGCAGCTTCTTCTTGTCGTCGGGCGACAGCGGCCGGCGGTGCAGGCCCGACTCGATCACCTGCCGCAGCCACACGCGCTGCTCGTGGCTGCCGATGTGCTCCACCTCGTAGGCGATGGTGCCGCAGTAGATCTCGTGCAGGTTGGGATACGCCTCGGCGAGCGTCTTGCCGGGGACGTAGATGCGCAGCACCTCGGCTGGAATGCGGGCCATGACCTCGGGGCTCAGGCCGAGCGGCACGGGGTCCAGGGCCGGGTCACCGGGGGGCTCCGAACCGAGCGGATCGAGCCGTGCCGCCATGTGGCCGAAGTGGCGGTGGGCTTTCACCAGGCCCATGGCCGCCGCCACGTGTTTCAGATCCTCCACCCCAACCGCCAGCCCGGCTCCAGGGAGCACGGAGCGGGGAGCAGTCTGCTGCGGTGCACCGGAAAGTACTGCTCCCTGCTCTGTGCTCTGTCCCAATTGGAGACTCTGACTCACCGCGTCGTAAAACCCGTCCTCCCCTTGCAGCAGGGCCTCCAGCTTGCGGAGGAACATCCCCGACTCGGCGCCCTGGATCACCCGGTGGTCGTAGGTGCTCGTGATCGTCATGATCCGGGCGCCGATCGAATCCCGGATCGCCCCGGTCGCGATGATCGATCCCTGGCCTTTCATCAGGCGGGGCACCGAGGCCACCGTGCCGATCGTGCCGGGGTTGGTCAGGGTGATGGTGGCGCCGGCGAAGTCGTCGGGGAGGAGGCGGTTGGTGCGCGCCTTCTCGACCAGCATTTCGTAGGTGGCGTGGAAGGCGGCGAAGTCCATCGCCTCGGCGTGCTTGA
>DATDED010000155.1:0-3927 GCA_036523455.1 Gemmatimonadales bacterium | reverse complement strand
TAAAGGGCTCGCCAAGGACGGCAGTCATCCCACGCTGCTGTACGGCTACGGCGGCTTCGACATCAGCCTCACGCCGTCCTTCTCTCCCGCTGTGGCGGCCTGGCTCGAGATGGGCGGGGTGTACGCGGTGGCCAACCTGCGTGGCGGGGGGGAGTACGGCGAGGCCTGGCACCACGCCGGCATGCTGGAGCGGAAGCAGACCGTGTTCGACGACTTCATTGCAGCCGCGGAGTTTCTCGTGAGCGAGGGATACGCCACGACGCGCACGCTCGCGATCCAGGGAGGGTCGAACGGCGGCCTGCTGGTGGGGGCGGCCATGACGCAGCGGCCCGAGCTGTACGCGGTGGCTTTGCCGGCGGTCGGCGTGATGGACATGCTGCGATACCAGCGGTTCACCGGCGGGAAGTACTGGGCCGTCGAATACGGGTCGTCCGACGATTCGAGCGACGTCGGCTACCTGCTCGCCTACTCTCCGTTGCACAACCTGAAGCCGGGGACCTGTTATCCGGCCACGCTCGTGACCACGGCGGACCACGACGATCGCGTGGTGCCGGGGCACTCGTTCAAGTTCGCGGCGACCCTGCAGGTTGCCCAGTCGTGCCCGCGGCCGACCCTGATCCGCGTGGAGACGTCGGGGAGCCACGGGTACCGCCCCACCGACCGCATCATCGCGGAGATCGCCGACGAGTACGCGTTCGCGCTCGCCAATCTCCGCGGGCCCGTGCCCTGACCGGGTGGGATCGCGGCTCGTCCCCGGGCCGCGATCCCCCGGCTGGCCTCAAGCTCGTTTGACGAGCCGCACCAGCCAGATCAACACCACCGCCCCGACGAACGCCATGACGAGCAATCCGAAGAGGCCGCCGGCCGAAATGTGGAGCAAGCCGAAGATCCAGCCTCCCAGGAAGGCTCCGATCACGCCGATCACCATATCGGCGAGAACTCCATAGCCCTGTCCCCGCATGACCTTGCCGGCGAGCCATCCAGCGACCAGGCCGATCAACAGCAACCAGATCAGATTCGTCCCCGTCATGGTGCCTCCTCGAAGGGTCAGGATCCTCAACGTGCCGTCGGTCAGAACGTACCCTACGGAGCGCTCCGGCGCGAGCGGCCCGCCTCGATCGTCTCGTCCGGTCGGGTCGTGTGGACGGCACGACGGACAAACATAGCTCGCGTCCGGCGCGGCGCGCGCAGTAAGTTGGGCCATGTCCCTCGCTTGCCGCGCCTGGCTGATCTGTCTTGTCGGGTCCTCGCGTGCCGTCGCGCAGGAAGGACCTCGCCCTCTCTACCGCGATGCCACGAGGTCGCACGACGAGCGTGCCCGGGATCTGCTCAGTCGCATGACGCCAGAGGAGAAATTCTGGCAACTGTTCATGATCCCGGGCGATCTCGACGACCGGACGAACGACTTCTCTCACGGAATCTTCGGGCTGCAGGTCCCCTCCAGCGGCACCTCGGCTGACGCGGCGCGCGCCGACGCCGGGCGCATTAACACCATCCAGCGCTATTTCGTGGAGCGCACCCGCCTCGGCATTCCGATCATCCCGTTCGAGGAAGCCGTCCATGGGCTGCGCCGGCCGGGGGGGACGATGTTCCCGCAGGCCATCGCCCTGGCCGCGACGTGGGACACGGCGCTCGTCGGCCGCGTCGCCGCCGCGATCGCTCGTGAGACGGGGAGTCGCGGTATCCGCCAGGTGCTCTCGCCCGTGTTGAACCTGGCGCGCGACGTGCGCTGGGGGCGGGTGGAGGAGACCTACGGAGAGGACCCCTATCTCGCTGCCGCCATGGGGCGGGCCTTCGTCGGGGCGCTCGAGCGGGCGGGGATCGTCACGACCCCCAAGCACTTCGTCGCCAACGTCGGAGACGGTGGACGGGACAGCTATCCGATCGACTACGACGAGCGGCTGCTCGCCGAGACGTACTATCCCCCGTTCGAGTCGGCGATCCGACAGGCGGGCGCCCGCTCGGTCATGACTGCGTACAACTCGGTGGACGGCGCGCCCGCCACCCAGAGTCGCCGGCTGTTGACCGGGGTTCTGAAACAGCGCTGGGGATTCCCGGGATTCGTGATCTCCGACGCGGCCGCGACCGGAGGGGCCACGGTGCTGCATATGACCGAGCCCAACACGGCCGCGGCCGCGAAGGACGCGCTCGACGCCGGACTCGATGTGATCTTCCAGTCCTCCTACGAGCAGTACCGCCCGTATTGGGACGCGTTCCGGAGCGGCATGATCTCACCCGCCGTGATCGATTCGGCGGTAGCGCGCGTGCTGCGCGTGAAATTCGCGCTGGGGCTGTTCGAGCACCCCTACGCCAACCCCGACAGCGCGCGGTTCTGGAACGGCCACGCGGCGCATCGCGCGCTGGCGCTCGAGGCGGCGCGGGAAGGGATCGTACTGCTCCGGAACGCGCGCGGCGTACTGCCGCTGAGCGACACGCTCCGCTCGCTCGCCGTGATCGGGGCCGATGCCGTCGAAGCCCGGCTGGGTGGCTACAGCGGACCCGGGAACCGGCCGGTCTCGATGCTCGATGCCCTTCGCGTGAGACTCGGCGCGCAGCGGGTCGGGTATGCGCCTGGTCCGGGGCGGCTGCCCCGGGAGCTGGTGACCGTGCCGGCCGAGGCGCTGCGACCGGGGTTGACCGGCGAGTACTTCGACAACATCGGGCTCGAAGGCCGGCCGCTGATCGTGCGCCGCGAGGAACGGGTGGACTTCGGGTGGACGCTCGCACCTCCCGGGGCGGGCCTGGCCCGGGACTGGTACTCGGTTCGATGGACCGGCACCCTCACCGTGCCGGCGGGAGGCGCCCGGCGTATCGGGGTCGCGGGTAGCGACGGCTTCCGGCTCTACCTCGACGACAGCCTGCTGATCGACGACTGGCAGAAGCGGTCGGCCGGGACGCACCTGGCCGCTGTGACGCTCGCCGGGGGCAGCACACACATGCTGCGGCTCGAGTTCTTTGAGACGACGGGCAACGCCCACGTGCGACTGGTGTGGGACGCCGGCGTGATGGACGATTGGCGCGCCCAGGTGGACAGCGCGGTGCGTCTGGCACGGCGGAGCGAGGTCGCGGTCGTCGTCGCTGGAGTCGAGGAGGGAGAGTTCCGCGATCGCGCGTTCCTTGGTCTGCCGGGGCACCAGGAGGCGTTGATCCGTGAGGTCGCCGCTACCGGTACGCCGGTCGTGGTGGTCATCGTGGGCGGCAGCGCAGTCACGATGCCGTGGCTCGACCGTGTGGACGGGGTGCTCGATACCTGGTATCCGGGGGAGGTGGGAGGGGAGGCGGTTGCGGACGTGCTGTTCGGCGACGCCGATCCCGGCGGGCGGCTCCCCGTCACCTTTCCCATCGCGGAGGGGCAGCTGCCGCTCGTCTACGACCACAAGCCGACGGGCCGGGGGGACGACTATCTCGATCTCACCGGGCAGCCGCTCTTTCCGTTCGGCTTCGGACTCTCCTACACGGCCTTCGCTTACTCCGGACTCGTGATCGAGCCGGCCACGATCCGGCCGGGGGGGACTGTGGTGGTCCGGTGCCGCGTGAAGAACGTCGGGGGAAGGTCGGGTGACGAAGTGGCGCAGCTCTATCTCCGCGACGAGTTGGCCTCGGTGCCGCGCCCCGTGCTCCAGCTCGCGGGGTTTCAGCGCGTGCGGCTCGCCCCGGGGGAGGAGCGGGAGGTCACGTTCCGGCTGGGGACCGAACAGCTGCGGTTGCTCGACCGCGACCTCAGGTGGGTAGTGGAGCCGGGGACGTTTCGCGTCCTGCTCGGCGGTTCCTCGGAGGACCTCCGATTGCGGGGGGTGCTCAAGGTGCAGTGAGGGCAGGGAGCGGGCGACCGGTAAGTCCGGCGACCAGATTGCGCAACGCCACCTGCCACACGAGCGGCTGACCGGGAAGATCCCCTCGGCGCGCCGCCCGCAGCTCCTCGACCTC
>DATDED010000154.1:0-2094 GCA_036523455.1 Gemmatimonadales bacterium | reverse complement strand
GTCTCATCGGTGGAGATGAACGCGCCCTGCACGCGCACGGGCTCGCTCTTGCCGGGGGGCAGAAACAGCATGTCGCCGTTCCCGAGCAGCGTCTCGGCGCCGTTCTGGTCGAGAATGGTGCGGCTGTCCACCTTGGCCGAGACCCGGAAGGCGATGCGGCACGGAAAATTCGCCTTGATGAGCCCGGTGATCACGTTCACGGAGGGACGCTGGGTCGCGAGGATCAGATGAATGCCGATGGCCCGGGCCTTCTGGGCCAGGGACGCGAGCGGCGTCTCGATCTCGCCCTGGACGGTGAGTATCAGGTCGGCCAGCTCGTCGACCACCAGGACGATGTACGGCAGGATGCCGTCCTTGTACGCCCCTTCCTCGAACGGCAGCTCGCGCGTCACGCCCGCCTGCGTAGCGAGCGTCTCGCGCGGCCCCTTGAGCGGCCGGCCGGTCTCCACCTTGCGATTGAAATCGGCCATGTTGCGCGCGCCGTTGGCGTGCAGCAGGCGATAGCGGCGCTCCATCTCCCCCTGCGCCCACTTGAGGACCGTCGCCGCCTTGTGGTGACTCGTCACCACCGGCAATCGCAGGTGCGGCAAGTCGCCGTACATGGACAACTCCACCATCTTCGGATCCACCATCAGCATCTGCAGCCGGTCGGGGGGATGCGAGTAGATCAGGCTCGTGATGATGGCGTTGATACAGACGGACTTTCCCGACCCCGTCGCGCCGGCGATCAGCAGGTGCGGCATCTTGGCGAGGTCATCGTACACCTCTTGCCCCTCGAGATCCCGGCCCAGCACCACCGGCAGGATGCGGCCCGGAGTGCGAAACCGGGCGTTGTCCACCAACTCGCGGATCGTGACCATCCGGGCCCGCGGATTGGGCACTTCGATGCCCACGCGCGCTTTGCCGGGGATCGGAGCCACGATGCGCAGGCTGCGCGCCTTCATCGCCAGGGCGAGATCGTCGGCGAGCCCCGCGATCCGCCCCACCTTCACCCCCGGCCCCGGTTCGAGCTCATAGCGGGTGACCACTGGCCCCACGGTGCGGTCGGCGATGGTACCCCCGACGCGGAACGTCTCGAGGGTCTGCACCAGCCGCCGCCCCATCGCCTCGATTTCTTCGGTCCCGGGATCCAGCTCATCGGACGTCGGCGCGGTCAGGAGCTCGGGCGGCGGGATCAGCACGCCTTCGGGCAGCGGGGCGGCGGGGGCACGGGCAGGGGGTCCGGGCTTGGGGCGCCGCTGGCGTTCGGGCTTCTCCGGCCTGTCCCGTGCGGGAGCGGCCACGACACCCGCCGCCACCGGCTCCTCCGCCTCGGCCATCACGGGCTTGGCCGGCCGAGGCGGACGCCGGGAGCGCCCGCCTTCCTCTTCCGCTTCTCCCGCCGGCTCGCCGCCGGCGCGGAGGATGGCGAGCGGATGCCATCCGATCGTGAGGATACCGAGCGCGGAGAGTGCGAACAGCCCGACGAGGACCCCACCCGCGGTGCCCACGGTGCGCACCGCCACGCTCGCCAGCCACCCCGGGAGGACGCCGACGAGCTGTTGGGATGCGCTCCATCCCCGGTAGTCGGGGGGAAACGCGAGATCCACCCGCCCCACGACCCCGATGGCGAACGGCACCAGCAGCACGAGGCCGCCGACCAGGGCCGCCGCCCGCGGCGTCGAGAGCGGTCCCAAGCGCCCGAACGCGGCGAGCGCCCATCCCACACCCAGCACCGGTAGCAGGACGGCTCCCAGTCCCAGGTTCTGCCAGCAGAAGCTCCCCAGCCCCTCACCGAGCCCGCCGGTGAGGTGCCAGGGAAGCAGGGTGAGGCCGAGGAAGAGCCCGACGACGAGTGCGCCGACGCCGCCCAACTCCGCTCGCGCCTTGGGGTTCATGTGATGCGGCGGTCCACGTAGGCGGGGACGAGCGCGTAGCGATCCATTTTCGAACTGAACCGGACGTCGTCGCCCAGCTGGAGCGACTCCAGCGCCCGTCCCGCTTCGGAGGCCGTGAAGGCATCCAGGAAGTTCTTGTACCGCTGGGTCAGCGCGAGGGACACCTCGGCGCCGTCGTTCAGCGACAGCTTGCGCAGTCCCTTCTTGACCAGCTTCA
>DATDED010000153.1:0-6404 GCA_036523455.1 Gemmatimonadales bacterium | reverse complement strand
CGACGGCGCGGTTTGGCACCTCGATGTCGGCTTGTCACATCCTGGGGCTGGAGAAGGTCCCAAGGGTCCGGCTGTTCGCCGGTTAAAGTGGCACATGAGCTGGGTTCAGAACGTCGTGAGACAGTTCGGTCTGTATCCGGTGCGGGCGTTGGAGTGTTGAGGGATGTCGTCCCTAGTACGAGAGGACCGGGACGAAGCGACCTCTCGTGTCCCGGCTGTGCCGCCAGGCGCAACGCCGGTTAGCGATGTCGCGCGGGGATAACCGCTGAATGCATCTAAGTGGGAAACCCTTCCCAAGATGAACACTCCCGGGTCGCAAGACCCCTAAAGGGCCGTGGGAGACTACCACGTTGATAGGCGGCAGGTGCAAGGCGCGCGAGCGCTTCAGCCGAGCCGTACTAATTGCCCGTGAGGCTTGATCTCTCCACTGTACTTAGTGTGCTTCCAAAGCACCACACATCCACGACGTCAGCCTAATGCGCTATCAGCTATCGGCTATCCGCTCTCCGCATAGACCGATAGCCGACGACCGATAGCCGATAGCTCACAGTCTTTGCTGGCGACGAGCGCGACAGGGCCACACCCGTTCCCATCCCGAACACGGTCGTTAAGCCTGTCAGCGCCGATGGTACTGCCCCTGAGAGGGGGTGGGAGAGTAGGCCGCCGCCAGCGTCCCCTCGAGGCCCGCTCGAATCACCGAGCGGGCCTCGTCGTTTTGCCCCTTTGACAACCCAGGCGGCTCACGCTAACTCATTCGATGAGAAGCACATAGGAATGGCTTAGTGAGACACCACATCGCATGACCAGTGCGCTCTCCGTCCGCATTCGTGGCGTTGTCCAAGGCGTCGGATTCCGCCCCTTCGTGTTCCGTCTCGCCCGCGCCCACGCCCTGGCCGGCTGGGTGCTCAACGGCGACGACGGCGTGGAGATCCACATCGAAGGCACCGGCGCGGGCCTGGACGCCTTCCTGCGCGAGCTCACGGTCCAGGCGCCCCCCGCGGCCACCATCGCCGGAGTAGAGGTCGAGCCGGTGCAGGCCTCCGGCGCCGCGGACTTCGTGATCCGCGAAAGCGCCGGCCGCCGGCAACCGACGGTGCGCATCTCGCCCGACCTCGCGGTCTGCGAGCGCTGCCTCCACGAGCTGGCCGATCCCGCCGACCCGCGCTTCCAGTACCCGTACATCAACTGCACCGATTGCGGCCCCCGCTACTCGATCATCCTCGGGCTCCCCTACGATCGCGCCGCCACGACGATGCGAGCGTGGACGATGGACCGCCGCTGCGCGGGCGAATACCACGACCCGGCGAGCCGCCGCTTCCACGCCCAGCCCGTGGCCTGCCCCGCATGCGGGCCGCACTACCGCCTCCGCGACGGAGCAGAGCACACCGACGCTGAGGTGATCGCCGCGGCCGCCGCCCGCCTGAGCGGCGGCGACATCCTCGCCGTAAAAGGACTCGGGGGCTACCACCTCGCCTGCGATGCGCGCAACCGCACCGCGGTCGCCGCGCTGCGCGAGCGCAAATTCCGCAAGGAGAAGCCGTTCGCCCTGATGGCCCGCGACCTCGCCGTGGCCCACCGCCTCGTCGAGCTGTCGCCCGCCGCCCAGGCGCTGCTCACGTCACCCGCGCGGCCTATCGTGCTCGGTCCCGCGCGCGCCGAGCTGCCGGGCGTCGCTCCCGATAATCGCGATCTGGGCGTCATGCTGCCCTACACGCCGCTGCACCACCTGCTGTTCGCCGCCGGCGCGCCGGAGGTGCTGGTCATGACGAGCGCCAACCGCTCGAACGAGGCCATCGCCTACGAAGACGCCGACGCCGTCGAGCGGCTCTCGGGGATCGCGGACGCGTTTCTCGTGGGCGAGCGGCCCATCGCGCGGCGCGTCGAGGATTCCGTGATGTGTGACGGCGCCTTCGGACCCGCGACCCTGCGCCGCGGCCGGGGGCTTGCGCCCGGCGCGGTCACGAGCCTGCCCACGACCCGGCCGATCCTCGCGCTCGGGGCTGATCTCAAGAACGCGCTGACCCTGGTCGTGGACGGTCAGGCGTTCGTGAGCCAGCACATCGGGGATCTGGACGACTACTCGTCGCTCGAAGCGTTCGAGCGCACCATCGCCGACCTGCTCGAGATGTATCAGGTGGACCCCACGCAGCTCGTCGTGGCACACGACGCCCATCCGCAGTATCGCTCGACCACCCAGGCCGAGCGGCTCCCGGCCCGCACGCGGGTGTCCTGCCAGCACCATCGCGCGCACGTCGCCTCCGTGCTCGCCGAGCACGCTGCCTGGGGGTTGCCGGTGATCGGCGTGAGCTTCGACGGCACGGGCTACGGCGACGATGGATCGATCTGGGGTGGAGAGATCTTCGCGGGGAGCCTCGAGGAGGGCTTCGAGCGCATCGCGCACCTGCGTCCTGCCGCCCTGGTGGGCGGTGACGCGGCGGCCCGGCATCCCGTGCAGGCTGCGGCCGGGTTCCTGCAACAGGTGGGGGCGTTGCCGGATCTCGCGGCTGCGCCGTTCGCGTTTCCGGCCCGCTACGGCGAGGTGGTGCGACTGCTGGAGTCCGGCACGCGCGTGTTCCCCACGACCTCGATGGGGCGGCTGTTCGATGCCGCCGCCGCCCTGTTGGGGTTCACGCGCAGCGTGACGTTCGAGGGCCAGGCGGCGATCTGGCTCGAGCACCTCGCCCGGTCGGAACCGGCTGCCGAGCCGTATCCATTTCCGTTCACGGGCGGCGAGCTCGATTTCCGGCCGTTGCTCCAGTCCGTCGCGTGGGACCGGCAGCGAGGCCGGGCGGCCTCGGAGATCGCGCGTGCATTTCAGGCGGGCCTCGCGCACGGCCTGGGCGAAGCGTGCCGGGAACTGTGTGCGGCTCGGCGCACTGGCACGGTCGTATTGTCTGGAGGCGTGTTTCAGAACGACCTGCTGCTGCGCGATCTCAAGCGGCTGCTCGAACGGGAATCGCTCGACGTGTGGATCAATCACGCGGTGCCGGCCAACGACGGCGGCATCAGCCTGGGCCAGGCGGCGCTCGCCGCGCGGCGCTACCCATCATGACGCGCTGCGGTACGGTCGTCCTGGCCGGCCTGCCCAACGTCGGCAAGTCGTCCTTGCTCAACGCGCTGGTCCAGGAGCGCCTGGCGATCGTGTCGCCCAAGGCGCAGTCAAGCCGCGCGCCTGTCGTGGGGCTCCGGACGCGGGGGGAAGACCAGTTCATCTTCACCGATCCTCCCGGGTTGCTCGAGCCGAAGTACCGGCTTCAGGAGAAGATGCGGGAAGCGGCGCTGCGGACCGTGGCGGACGCGGAGGTGATTGCGTACCTGCACCCGCTGCCGGAGTATCCGGCGCCGCCCTTCCAACGGGTCGCGGGCCTCGACCGGGCGCCGGCCGCGCCGATCGTCACGGTGTATACCAAGTGCGATCTCGTGCCGCCGGCGAAGCGGCCGGGCCGTGAGGCGTTGGTCGTGTCGGCGGTTTCCGGAGAAGGGATTGAGGCGCTGCTCGACCGCCTGGCCGAGCACCTGCCGCCGGGGCCCTTCCACTATCAGGCCGACGAGCTGGCGACGCAGCCGCTGCGGTTCTTCGCCGCCGAATATGTCCGGGAGGCGGCGTTCGACCTGCTCGAGGAAGAGCTGCCCTACAGCGTCGCGTGCGAGATCGACGAGTTCCGGGAGAATGAGCGCCCGGCGTATATTCGGGCAGTGGTGTATGTGGAGCGGGAGAGCCAGAAGGGCATCGTCATCGGGGACAAGGGACGTACCATTAAGGCGATCGGTCGCGCCGCGCGCGAGCGCATCGAGGGCTTGATGGGTGGACCTGTTTACCTGGACCTGCACGTGAAGGTGCTGGAGAACTGGCGTCGCAAGGACCCGGTCCTCCGGCGCCTGGGATACGACTCATGAGCCTCGCCGCCGAGCTGCTCGAGATCCTCGTCTGCCCCAAGTGCAAGGGACCGCTGGAGTACCGGGCCGGTCCGGCCGAGGAGCTGGTGTGTCACGCCTGCCGGCTGATCTATGCGGTCGAGGACGACATCCCCATCATGCTGATCGACGAGGCGAAGAGCTTCTGATGAGCCGGTCCCGGGGCGCCTTGGCTTGCTTGATCCTGTGCGCCCACCCGGCGGTCGGCCTGTCCGCGCAGAATCAGCCGATCAATGCGGCAGCGCTGTTCCTGCTCCTGCCCATTTCCGCGCGGTCGGTCGGTATGGGGCAAACCGCCGCGGCGCTCGATGGGCACGGCGAGGACGTCTTCCTGAATCCGGCGGGCGTCGGCTCGATGACCTCAAGCGAGTTCGCGTTGCACAGCGCCCGGCTCGCGGCCGGACCCGCGACGGCGCTGACGGCGTTCTTCCCCCGGCGCGGCATCGGCGTGTTCGGTGTGGCCGTGTATCTGCTCGACTTCGGCGACGAGCCCCTGCTCGACTCCAACAACGTCCTCCTGGGTCAATTCGGCTCGAGGAATCTGGCGTTCCTGACCACCTACGCGACCCAGCTCAGCGGGTCGGTTTCCCTCGGCGTGAGCTACAAGCTGATCGAGTTTCGCGTCGATTGCTCCGGCCCGTGTCCCTCGCTGGCGGGGCAGGGCGTGACGCACGCCCTCGATCTCGGTGGCCAGTTCAGCGTCGGCCCCGATCACGCGCTGCGGGTCGGCGTGGCGCTGCGCAACCTGGGGTTCGCGCTCCAGGTGAACAACGAAGCCCAGGCCGATCCACTGCCGACGCGGCTGGCCGTCGGCGCCGCGTACACCGTCCAGCTGCGCCCCATTGGCGACGGCCCCGCCGCCAACCACTTCGATCTGCAGGTGGCCGCGGACGTCGAAAGCCCATGGCGCGAAACGGGCACCCCGGACATCCGCGTCGGCATGGACCTCGGCTTTCAACAGGTGGTGCGGGTGCGCGGCGGGTATGCGTACCGGCACGAAGGGCTCTCGGGCCCCAGCATCGGTCTGGGCGTGGCGACGGGTGTGATCGGCGTGGATCTGGCGCAGATGTTCCTCACCCACACCGACCTGGTCGTTTCCAACCCGACGTTCCTCTCCTTCCGGGTGCTGTTCTGATCCGCGCGGACTGGTCGGCGGTCGCTCTGGCATTGTTGTACGCCACGGGAGCGGCCGGGCAGGGCCTGGACTCCACGGTCGCTCGAGCCCGCTCGCGACTGTGGCTTCCGCCCGTCGCCTCGCTGATCGTGCCCGGCTCGGGACAGCTGCTGAAGGGGCGCGATCGGGGCATGGTGTATCTGGCGGCCGAAGCGTTCCTCCTCACACGATTCCTCCAGCTCAGGCACGACGGACGGCGCGGCGCCCAACGGTACCGGGACCTCGCCTTCACGGTCGCCCGGCGTGGGTTCGTGGCGGCGCGGCGGGACACTTCGTTCGAGTACTACGAGCAGATGGAGCGCTACACGGCAAGCGGGGAATTCAACCTGAACTCCGACCCGAGCGGCACCCTGATCCCCGAGGAGGATCCCACGACGTACAACGGGTCCCGGTGGATCCTCGCCAAGCAGACCTTCTTTCCCGATCCGAACAACCCGCCTCCGCCCAACTCCCAGCTCTACCTCGATGCCCTGAATTTCTATCGCCAAGAGGCCGTCGGCCCGGATTTCCGCTGGTCGTGGCGCGACGCCTCGCTCGAGCAGCAGGAGTACCGGGCGACCATCCGGTCCAGCGACGAGGCGTTTCGCAGTGCCCAGAACCAGCTCGGCTTGCTGCTGGCCAATCACCTCGTGAGCGCGGTCGATGCGCTGATTTCCACGCGGCTCTCGACGACCCTCCGGCGGGAGGCGAACGTAGAGACGACGTGGATGGGGCGCTGGCCGGGGTCACGAATTCAAGTGACGATCGCCTTCTAGCGCGCTGCACGATCCACCCACATCCTCCTCTCCCATGCCGCCGACACCACCGCCGCGCCCGGACGGACGTAGCCCGACCGCCCTGCGTTCGCTCACCCTGGAGCGGCGCGCGAACCCCAACGCGGAGGGGTCCTGTCTCGTCCGCCTCGGCGGGACGGTCGTGCTGTGTACGGCGTCCGTCGAGACCGGCGTCCCGTCGTGGCGCAAGGGATCGGGCTTGGGGTGGGTCACGGCCGAATACGCCATGCTGCCGCGCGCGACCCAGGATCGCACGCCGCGGGAGCGGCAGGGGGCGGGCGGGCGCACGCACGAGATTCAGCGACTGATCGGCCGCAGCCTGCGAGCGGCGCTGACCGGCTTTGCCTTCGGCGAGCACACCATCCGGATCGACTGCGACGTGCTCCAGGCCGACGGCGGCACGCGGACCGCCGCGATCACGGGAGCCGCTGTCGCACTATCGGACGCCTGCGTTTGGCTGGTCCGGACGGCCGGCGTGGCGAACCCGTTTCATGGACTCGTGGCGGCGGTGAGCGTCGGGATCGTCGCCGGCGAGCCGCGCC
>DATDED010000152.1:0-7004 GCA_036523455.1 Gemmatimonadales bacterium | reverse complement strand
CGCTGGTGCCTGGAGGCGCGTTCGGAGACGACCGCTGGGTGCGCTTGTCCTACGCCGCGGCGACCGCTGACATCGAGAAGGCGTTGGAGAGGATCATCGGGTTCGCGAAGAGACTCTGAAGTCCCGGGGAAGGGGGAAGAGGGAAGGGGGAAGAGTGAATGCGATGAAATGAGAGATAGACGGGCGAATCCGGTTACCATACCCTGTGCTGATTCGCTCATCTTCTGGAATGCGGCGGCTCAGTTCCCTCGAGGCTTGGCGGCATGGCAGACAGCTGGCACGGGACGCCTATCGGCTCACCATGTCGGGTCCGCTACGCACCCATTATTCGCTGGCAGACCAAGTCCGCCGCGCTGCGACGTCGATCCCGGCCAACATCGCCGAGGGGTATGCGCTGTCCACGACGCCTCAATTCATGCGTTGTCTTAGGGTGGCCCTCGGATCTGCCACCGAGCTGTTCACCCATCTGGAACTTGCCGTCGACATGGAGTTGATCCCGACGCAGCCCGGGAAAGCCATCGTCGACTCCTGTGATCGCGAGATCGGGTTGCTGATCGGCTTGCTTCGCAAGCTCGGTTCTTAGGGGTGAATCCCCTTCCCCCTTCCCTCTTCCCTCTTCCCCTAGAGCTTGGCAGGCCTTTGGCTGAGCACCTCCACCCCCGCGTCCGTCACGAGCGTATCGTCCTCGATCCGCACCCCGAACTTGTCGGGCTGGTAGATCCCCGGCTCGATCGTGAAGACCATCCCGGGCTCGAGCGGGGTGTCGTTGCCTTCGACCAGATAGGGCGGCTCGTGTCCGTCCATCCCCATGCCGTGCCCCAGGCGATGGGTGAAGTACTGTCCGTAGCCGCCCGCGGTGATGACCCGGCGCGCCGCCTCGTCCATTTCCTGGCAGCGCACCGTGAACGGTCTGCCGAGCGCCATCGCCGCCGTCTGCGCGTCGTGCACCAGATTGAACACCTTCTTGAACTCGTCGGCGGGGGCGTCGCCGAACCAGGTGGTGCGCGTGATGTCCGAGGTGTAGCCCGAGACCTGGCTGCCGGCGTCGATCAGCACCACCATCTCCTTCTGGAGGGCGGAGCCGCCGGGGCCGCCGTGCGGCAGGGCGCTGGAGGGTCCGAACTGGACCAGCCCGCCGCCGCCCGCGCCGCGCGCGCGCATCTCCTCGCTGAGCTTCGCGGCCACCTCGCGCTCGGTGACCCCGGGGACGAGGGCGGCGAACGTGGCGGCGATCGATGCCTCGGTGATCTCGATAGCCCGCCGGATCAGGGCGATCTCCTCGGGATACTTGATGAGCCGCAGCCGCTCGGTGATCGGCGCGCCGCTCTGCCACTTCCAGTTGCCGCCCGCGACGTCGAACAGCCGGAGCGCCGCCCCGTAGTCCAGGCTCGCTTCGATGGCACCCTGGCCTGCCCGGTGCGCGGGCTTCATGGCCTGCAACGCCGTCCGCACGAGCTTCCAGGGATCGTCCTGCTCGTCCCAGCCGCGCACGTCGGTCACGGCACTGGCGCGCTTCACGCGCTCCACCTCGAAGGACGGCGCGACGATCGCGGCATCACCCTTCGCGGGCACGAGCAGCAGGATCAGGCGCTCGCTGCGTCCCGGCGAGGCGCCCGTGTAGTAGGCGAAGTTGGTGCTCGGGGCGGCGACGAACAGGTCGAGCTTGCGCCGGTCGAGCTCGGCGCGCAGCCGGTCCAGGCGGCGGGCGAAGACTTCCGGTCCCAAGGCCGGCTCCTGTGGCGGTCGGACACCGCGGATGGACTGACCGCCCGACCGCCCGACCGCCGGACCGAGCAGCACCGCGCCGCCCAACGCCGCCACAAACTCCCGCCGCTCCATCATCTGGCTCCTCCGTGAGACGGGGCTATATTACGCCCCCCCACGCATCGGTGGAAGGCGCACGCGCGCATGCAATTCCAGGCGAAGATCGAGCCGCTCGACGGCAAGCTCCCCAAGGTGTCCTACCGCTGGGATCCGGAGACCGACATTCTGTCGGCCACCTGCAAGGGCGTGCCCAAGGCCAGCGGGATGGACGGCAGCGTCGACCTCGAGGGGAACGACGGATCGTTCGTCCTGCTGGACGTGGCGGGCGGTCTGCTCCGCGGGCTGGACGTCGTCACCTGGCCGGACGACATCCGTACGGTCGACGCACTCGCGGCGCCCGCCGCGGCCGAGGAGGCCCGCGTGCTCTTCCCGTCGCGGCGCTCGCAGCCGGCGGTGGCGGCGGTCGAGGTCGACACGGCCCTGACGGTCGAGAAGAACGCGGCCGAATCGGTGATCCACATCCGCGTCGGGCGTACGCGCCCCGTGAGCGTGGTGCGCGTCGCCGACCTGCTCCTCGTCGAGGTGGACAAGCAGTCCCGCCTCGCCGGTCTCTGGCTGCTCGAGGTTCCGCCGTTCCCCAACGTCGAGGCCACCGCCTAAGTGGTGGACGAGCGGCTCCAGCGCTACATCGAGGAGCTGTTCGCGGTCGAAGATTCCGTCCTGAAGCGCGTGCGCGAGCGTCACGCCGAGCTCGACCTGCCGCCGATCCACATTTCCCCGGACGAGGGGAAGCTGCTGCACGTGCTGCTGCGCGCCGCCGGCGCGCGCACCGTGCTCGAGATCGGGTCGCTCGCGGGTTACTCCGGGATCTGGCTGGCCCGCGCGCTCCCGGCCGGCGGGACGCTCACGACGATCGAGAAGCACCCTGTGCATGCGGAGCTCGCGCGCCAGGCGTATGCCGAGGCCGGACTGGCGGAGCGGGTCCGGCTGATCGAGGGCGAGGCACTGAGCGTCCTGGAGACGCTGCCGCCGGACACGGCGTACGACGCCGTCTTCGTGGATGCCGACAAGGATCCGCTCCCCCAATACTTCGAATGGAGCGTCCGGTTGTTGCGACCGGGAGGTCTGTTGCTGTGCGACAATGCGTTCTTCCACGGGTCGGTCGTGGACCCGAGCGATCAGTCCCCCCAGGCCGAGGGCGTCCGGGCGTTCAACCGGCTGGCGGCGACCGACCGGCGTGTGGTCTCGGCCGTGATCCCCATCCGCGACGGCGTCGTGATCGGGGTGAAGGTCGCCCGATGAGCGAAGGATGACCGGCCGGCGCGATTGGCTCACCGCCCTGTACGCCGCCGGGGTCACGCCCGCCTCCTTTCTGCCCGATGCGAGCGCCGGCCGGGTGCCCGACCCAGACGAGGCGCCCGCGCCGACGGTCGAGCTGGTGGAGGATGACGAGCTGCAGGTGCACGCCCTCGTCCCCGGAGCGCCCCCCGCGGTGGTCGCATTTCTCGACGGCATTCAACAATGGAAGGTGGTCGGCTACGACGGCGTCCGGCCCATTGCCGTAGCGTATGTCGCGGCGGCGGTGCGGCAACGGGGCCCGGACGGCCGGCTGCGTACCGTGCAATGGGAAGCCCGCGAGCTGGTCGTCGCCGCGCCGGAGTCGCTGGACGATGCGCGGCGCCGCGCGATCGAAGCGGCGGGCCTGCAGGTGGTGTTCGCTGAGGCGGACGCCGCGGGGGCAGGGCAGCCCGGGCAAGCGCTCGAGACCCTGCGTCGCGAGGTGCGGCGCGCCCGCCAGACACTGGAGCGCGACATGGGACGGCGGGCGGTCGAACACCTTGCGAAGGATGAGTGGCTGGTCGTGGACGGGCAGCTGGCGATCTCCGCCGCCCTCGCGCGGCACCCTCGCGCCATCGGCGTGATCAAGAGCCACGGTGCCCAGTTTCTCGAGGGACGGCATCTCGAGCGCGCGCTCACCGTTCCCGCGGCGCACCGCACCAGCGTGTTCCGCGTGCATGGCGGGCATGGCCGCACCGAAGTCGATTCGTGGTACCTGCGGTTGTGGCCCTGGGAAGGTCGCGACTTGTACTACGGGTTGATCCGGCTCGAGATCGCGGCGGCCCCAGATCCCGGGTCCCGGGCCCCGGGGATCAGTGGCTGGGTTTTCGCCGAGCGCGCCACCCTGTCCGCGCCCGACGCGCGCTTCGACCGGTTACTGTATCCTGTACATGATGTGGAGACCTATCTGAGAAGCCGCGCCCCCGGGGATCTCCTGGCCTCGCCGGCGTCCCGGCTCCCGCGCACCGGCACGTGATCGAACGACCCTCGCAGGGCCCAGGCGACCTCCTACCGGTCCCCATCGGCCGAATCGTCGCCACCGAGCAGAAGCCCGCCACGCCGCACCAATTCCACTTCTGGACGGCGACGGAGACGACCGTCGGGATCGGGGCGATCGTGAGGGTCGAGGGAGGAGGGACGAGGGACGGGGGACGAGTTGGGGGAAGCGGGAAGGGGGAAGGGGGAAGGGTCGTGTACGGTGTGGTGACCGATGGGTTCGCCTACTCCGACCTCGCTTCTCCCTTGCACGACGTGATCGGGGCCGAGGGAGATCCGGCTCGGGCGGGAGCGGCCCCCACGGCACGCGCGGAGATCCGGCTCTGGACCGCCGCGGTGCTGCGCCAGATCCCCGAGGAGCCGCTGCAGCCGGTGCCACTGGGCGACGTGCACATGGCGAGCGACGCCGACGTGGCGCAGGCGCTGCGCATGGACGCCTACCTGCGCGGCGCGCGGCCGACGGCGATTCCCGTCGGACTCTACACCTCGGGCGGCCTCGAGTCGCCGGTCTTTCTCGACGCGGATTTCCTGGTGGGGCCGGAAGCCGCGCACCTGAACATCTCGGGGGTGTCCGGACTCGCGACCAAGACGAGCGCCGTGGAATTCCTGATGGGCGCGATCTTTCAGCACTTCCCCCGCCATCGGGGGTCGGTCGCCGCCGTGTGCTTCAACGTGAAAGGCCCCGACCTGCTTTTCCTCGACCAGCCGGGCGCGCTGGACGAGGAAGACCGCCGCCGTTACGAGCGGCTCGCGGTCGATCCGGCCCCGTTCGAGCGGGTGCGCTACTTCGCGCCGTTCAAGGCCGACGGCGTTAACCTGAACACGCTGCGCACCAACGCCGAGCTGGCCGGCTCGGTCGAGCCGCTGGTCTGGGGGCTGACCGAGGTACTGGACTTCGCGGAGGTGCTGCTCAACCGCGACGACATCGACGCCAAAGCCGACGCGTTCATCGACTTCCTGGCCGACCGCGTCGTGCGGCGCGACTTCGAGGACGGTTTCGGGGGCCGGCATCGCGTCGAGACCTTCGCCGACCTGGAGCGGCTGTTCCGCAGCATCTTCGACGGGCTGGAGATGGCCGGGCGCGGCGACATCTGGCGGACCCACCACATCGCCACGATCCGCAAGGTGCGCAACCGTCTCGGCAACGTGTCCACGCGCTGCAAGGGGCTCGTCACCGACGACGGCCCGTCGAGCGACCTGCCGTGGGGGAAGTTCGCGGACCGCACGGTGTACGTGATCGACGTGGCCAACGTGGATCCGCTGGGGCAGGATCTCGTGTTCGCCCGCGTGGTGTCGGGTCTGCGCGAGCACCTGGAGCGCCGCGACCTCGGCGTGGACGCCGTCGTCGTCTTCGTGGACGAATTGAACAAGTACGCGCCGGCGGACGGCCCCGAGACGTACGTGAAGAAGATGCTCCTCGACATCTCCGAGCGCGGCCGGTACTTGGGCCTCGTGCTGTTCGGCGCCGAGCAGTTCCGCTCGCAGGTGCACCGGCGCGTCGTGGGGAACGCCGCCACGCAGGTGTTCGGCCGCATGGACGCCGACGAGCTGGCGACACCGGGGTATCAGGTCCTGTCGCCGGCCACGAAGATCAAGCTGGCGACGCTGCCGGTCGGCGAGCTGATGGTGCGCCACCCGCATTTCACCCAGCCGATCTTCGTCCGCTTCCCGCGCCCGGCGGTGCTGCGCGGGCGCGATGGGGTGGAGCGCTATCCGCCGGCCGAGGATCTGCCGTTCGAGGAGGCGGTCGTCCGCCAGCTCGCCCGGCTCGATCCGGGCATGCGTCCCAATCAGGTGAAGGACCTGATCACCGACCGGGACGAGTCGGACGTGCGCCGCGCGCTGGGGGCGGTGCGTCGCGAGCGGCCCGCGGATGTCCTGGCGCTGTTCCGCAAGCGGCTCGGCAGTCGGGTCGCCCCCGAGGGGGCGCGCGAGCGCGCCGCGGTCCAGCCGCTCAACCCGATCGCCGAAGAGCCGTACTGATCTCAGGGAGACCCATGCGCGTCGCCTGCCTGCTGCTCTTCGCGGTGTTCGCCTGCAAGGGAAAAGAACCCGCGCCCGTCCCCGTGACTACCAAGATCGCGCTCCGCTACCACCCGCCGACGGGCGCCATGTACCGCTACGTGCTGGAGCAGAGCTCCCGCTTCGCGCCCGACACGGTCACCGCGGCCGACTCCTCGACCCTCACGTCGATGACGCTGGTGTTTCGGCAGCGCATCGGAGACCGCGGCGCCGACGGCGTCCTCGTGACGATGACGCTCGATTCGTCCAGAGTCGCCAGTCCCATGTTGAGCCCGGAGGCGGCCACGGCGGCGGCGGGACAGCTGCGCGGCCTGAGCGTCACCGGCGTCCTGGACGACCGGCTCCGGTTCGTGCGCGCCGATTTTTCCTCGCTCGGCCGGCTGCCGATCATCGTGCGCGAGCAGGTGGAGCTCGGGATTCGGGCGGCCGCGCTCTCGTTCCCCGCCGAGCCCGTGGGCCCGGGCGACGGGTGGACCATCGAGACCGCGCTGCCGTTCGCCCAGCTGGCGAGCGGCGCGCCGCTCGACGTCACCAGCAAGATCGCCGTGCGGGGCATCACCGTGACCCGGGGCGACACCACGGTGGAGCTCGGGGTGGAGACGGGGCTCCCGGACCGCCCGCTGGAATTCAACTTCGGAGGACAGACGGTCTCCGTCCGGCTGCGGGGCGGGATCACCGGTAATCAAGTGTTTTCCCTCACGCGCGGCGCCGTGGTCAACGGCACGCTCGGGGGCGTCATGCACCTGACCGTCACGGGCGGGTTCTTCGGCACGCAGGGAATGGTGATGCGGGTGGAGCAGCGCGCGGCGACGCGGCTGGTGGAAACGCCCTGAAGCAATTGAAGCTCGCCCACCTGGCGGATCTGCATCTGGGATTCCGCCAGT
>DATDED010000151.1:0-8022 GCA_036523455.1 Gemmatimonadales bacterium | reverse complement strand
ACCGGAGCGGAGCGGCGGCGAAGCACGCCGCGGCGAGGCTGAGTGCGAGGAGGCGTTGTGTGCGTGCCATGGATCTAATGTCGCTCCCATCCGCAACGGGGCGAAAGGCCACCCGGGGGGGTGCATGCGAGTGACCCGGGCGCCCTTCGGCACGGCGCCCGCCGGGGACCCGGTAGAGATCTTCACGTTCGCGAACGCACGCGGGCTCGAGGTGCGCGCCATGACGTACGGCGCCATCATCGTGTCGCTCGTGGCTCCCGACCGCCACGGCCGCCCGGCGAACGTGGTGCTGGGCCACAACTCGCTCGAGGCGTACCTGCGCGACTCCCGGTACCTCGGCGCCATCGTCGGGCGCTACGCGAACCGGATCGCCCACGCCCGGTTCACGCTCGACGGCGAGACCTACCGGCTGGCCGCCAACAACGGGCCCCACCACCTCCACGGCGGCCTGAAGGGGTTCCACAAGGTCGTGTGGCAAGCCACTCCGGTCGAGGAAGACGACCGCGCCGGCATCGTGCTGCGGTACACGAGCCCCGATGGTGAGGAGGGATACCCGGGCACCCTCGACGCGCAGGTCACGTATGCGCTCACCGACCAGGACGAGCTGACTGTCGACTACCGGGCGACGAGCGACAAGGCGACGCCGGTCAATCTCACGCAGCACAGCTACTTCAATCTCGTTGGCGCCGGCGACATCCTCGGCCACCTGCTCCAGATCCATGCGGACGCGGTGACCCCCGTCGACGAGACGTTGATTCCGACCGGTACGATCGTTCCAGTAGCGGACAGCCGTTTCGACTTCCGCTCGCCCATCGCCGTCGGATCGCGGGGGATCGACTACGATCAGAACTTCGTGGTGAACCGGAGCGGGTCAGGCCCGGTCCACGCGGTTCGGCTCGTGGAGCCGGTTTCGGGGCGCACGCTCGACGTGCACACCACGGAGCCGGGCCTGCAGCTGTACACCGGGGCCCGGCAGGCGCTGTGCCTCGAGACCCAGCACTTTCCCGATTCACCCAATCAACCGGGGTTCCCCTCCACCGTCCTCCGCTCGGGATCGGTGTACCGCTCGCGGACGGTATTCGCCTTCGGCGTAAGCGACTGACAGCCCTTGACGGACGGCGGGTTGCCACCGAGCCTTGAACAGGCAGCCCGCCAAGGAGCCACCATGCCCTCCTACTCCCTCACCGTGAACGGCCGGCGCCGGACGGTGAACGCCCCCGCCGACATGCCGTTGCTGTGGGTGATCCGCGACCTGCTCGGCCTCACGGGCACCAAGTTCGGCTGCGGCATCGGACAGTGCCGCGCCTGCACGCTGCACCTCGACGGCTCCGCCACGAACTCCTGCCTGGTCCCGATCTCGGCGGCCGCCGGCCACCGCGTCACGACGATCGAGGGGCTCTCGCCCGGGCGGTTGCACCCGGTGCAGCAAGCCTGGATCGACGAGGACGTGCCGCAATGTGGGTACTGCCAGCCGGGGCAGATCATGAGCGCGGTAGCGCTGCTGGCGCAGCATCCCAAGCCAACGGACGCGCAAATTGACGAGGCGATGATGGGCAACATCTGCCGCTGCGGGACCTACAACCGCATCCGGCGCGCGCTTCACCGCGCGGCCGGAGAAAGCGCAGGTGCGCCATGACCACCCGCCGCGAATTCCTCACGACCGTCTCGGCAACCGGCGCCGGCCTGTTGCTCGGGTTCCGTCTGCCGCGGCGGCTCTCGGCGACCCCGCGGGGAATGGCCGGAGACAGCGAACTCAACGCCTGGATTCGCATCGGCAGCGACGACCAGGTCACGCTGTTCGTGAACGAATCGGAGGTGGGCCAGGGGGTGCTCACCTCGCTGCCCATGATCCTGGCTGAGGAGCTGGACGTGGATTGGACCAGGGTGCGCTCCGAGCACGCGCTCACCGATCCTCGCTACGGCAACCAGGGAACGGGCGGCAGCTCGAGTGTGCGCGGCGACTATGCGACGCTGCGCAAGGCCGGGGCTGCGGCGCGGCAGATGCTGATCGCCGCGGCGGCGGCCACCTGGGGCGTCCCTGCGACCGAGTGCGCCACCGAGCCGGGTGTCGTTACACATGCGAAGAGCCGGCGGCGTGCGAGTTACGGGCGCCTCGCCGTACGCGCGGCGACACTGACCCCGCCCGGGGACCCGCCGCTCAAGGATCCGAAGAGCTTCCGCATCATCGGCAAGGCCACCAAGCGGCTCGACACGCCCGCCAAGGTGACGGGACGGGCGGTCTTCGGCATCGACGTACAGGTCCCGGGCATGCTCGTCGCCCAGGTGGAGCACTGCCCTGTGTTCGGCGGCAGGGTCAGCCGCTTCGACGGCACTCCGGCGTTGCGTGTTCCTGGAGTGCGCCGTGTGGTCGAGATTCCGAGCGGGGTGGCGGTCGTGGCCGAGGACTTCTGGTCGGCCAAGAAGGGCCGCGACGCGCTCGACGTGCACTGGGATGCCGGCGCGGGGGGCGGGCTGTCGAGCGCGACGATCGCCGCGCGGCTGCGCGAGCTCGCGCCAGGGGGGGCCACCGCGATCCGCCGCGGCGATCCCGCAGCGGCGCTCGGTGCGGCGGCGCGCCGTGTGGACGCGGAGTACGAGGTTCCCTACCTCGCGCACGCGACCATGGAGCCGATGAACTGCACCGCCGACGTCCGCGCCGACGCGTGCGAGATCTGGGCCCCCACGCAGTTCCAGACCTCGTCGCGCCAGCTCGCCGCCCAGATCACGGGGTTGCCGCTGGAGCACGTCACGCTGCACACGACGTTCATGGGCGGCGGCTTCGGCCGCCGGGCCCAGAGCGATTTCCTGGCGGATGCCGTTCACACCTCGAAGGCGGTGGGCCGGCCGGTCAAAGTCATCTACACGCGCGAGGACGACATGCACGCCGGGTGGTATCGCCCGGTGGCGTACAACGCGTTCAGCGCCGCGCTCGACGCCGGCGGCTGGCCTACGGCGTGGGTGCACCGCATCGCGAGCCCGTCAATCCTGGCGAACATGGGGCCACTGCAGGACGGCATCGACCGCACCTCGGTCGAGGGCGCGCAGAACCTGCCCTATGCCATCCCCAATCTGCTGGTCACGTACGCCAAGGCGGATTTCCCGATTCCGGTGTGGTTCTGGCGTTCGGTGGGCAGCTCGATCAACGGGTACGTGACCGAGTGTTTCCTGGACGAGCTGGCGCTGGCGGGCGGGAAGGATCCGGTGGAGCTGCGTCGCCACCTGTTGAGCGACCAGCCGCGCTACCGCCGCGTGTTGGACCTCGCGGCGCAGAAGGCCGGGTGGGGCACGCCGCTCCCCGCGGGCCGGGCGCGCGGCGTGGCGCTGCACGAGTCGTTCGGGAGCATCGTGGCCGAGGTCGCCGAGGTGTCGTTGGGCGAAGGCGGCGAGCCGCGCGTGCACCGTGTCGTGTGTGCCGTCGATTGCGGCCAGTACGTGAACCCCGACACGGTCGTGGCCCAGATGGAGAGCGGGATCGTCTACGGGCTCTCGGCAGCGTTGTGGGGCGAGATCACGATCGACAAGGGGCGGGCCGTCCAGGACAACTTCGATTCCTACCAGGTGCTGCGGATCGACCAGATGCCCCTGGTGGAGACCCACATCGTCGCCGAGGGAGACCCGATGGGCGGGATCGGCGAGCCGGGAACGCCCCCCATCGCACCGGCGGTGTGCAATGCGCTGCTCGTACTCACCGGAAAACCGGTGCGGCGGCTGCCGATCGTGAAGGAGACCTAGGAGAATCTCGTTACACGGCAGAGGCCCTCTCCAGTGTAGCATTCAGGAGTACCCCGGCCATCGCCGGCGCCGGAGCCGGGACCCGCCTGGCCCCAGTTCTTCCCTGCAATCGAGACAGGATCGGCAGGTACGAGTGGTTGCCATTCAAGTATCGGAGAAGGACCTCGCCCAGTTCGAGATGGCCGTCGCCATCGCCTGCGTGAGGAAGTCCGACAAGCGACTCGAGTATCAACGTCCAGCGAACGTCGACCGTGCGGCCCGCAACCTGCCATCCTGCTTCACCCAGGACGGCTGCGTGGCGATCTCGTTCGACCGGAGCTGGTACCCCTTCCTGTGCAACACCAGTGGTGACGACGCCGACCCACCACGCTGGTTCATCCCGAAGACGAGCTGGCTCATCGCTGCCGTCGCCCGCGCCCTGCAAACGCCCATGCAACGGGCCATCAGCTTCTCGGCGGGTGGACGGATCCTGCTGGACGCCTCGGGTGGGCGGCGCCAGCCGGAGGGCCACGCCGAGATCGCCGTCGTGCAGTGGAGCTTGCCACGGGAGAGCCCCCTGCTGCCGCCGCGCTAGCGGCGGCCCGGGACCCGGCTTGCGCCCCCGGCCTGAAGCGGTGTACATGGTAGGCACCGTTTTCCGCGAGCACCGCCCGTGCAGCACATTCAGCTCGGCGCCGTCGACTACACTCTCCTGATCGTCTATTTCGCCTTCGTGCTCGGCATCGGCTGGGTACTACGGCGCCACGTCAGGAGCAGCGAAGACTTCTTCCTCTCGGGACGCTCCATCCCGGCGTGGATCGCCGGTCTCGCCTTCCTCTCGGCGAACCTCGGCGCGCAGGAAGTGATCGGCATGGCCGCCTCGGGCGCCAAGTACGGGATCATGACGAGCCACTTCTACTGGGTGGGCGCCATCCCGGCGATGGTGTTCGTCGGCCTCTTCATGATGCCGTTCTACTACGGCTCCCGCGCCCGCTCCGTCCCGGAATACCTGAAGCTGCGGTTCGATGAAAAGACCCGCGGCTTCAACGCCGTGACGTTTGCGGTCATGACGGTGTTCTCCTCGGGCATCTCGATGTACGCGCTGGCGAAGCTCCTCGAGCTGATACTCGGCTGGAGCTTCCACACGAGCGTCATCCTGTCCGCCATCATCGTCCTCGCCTACATCTTTCTGGGCGGACTGACGTCGGCGATCTACAACGAGGTGCTGCAGTTCTTCCTCATCGTGCTGGGCTTCCTGCCGCTGGTGCTGCTCGGCCTCAAGGACGTGGGCGGCTGGGCCGGGCTGACCGCCAAGCTCCAGACCGTCGCGACCAACGCGGGGTTCTCCCCCGGGGCCTGGTCCGACTCGTGGCGTCACATGAACTCGGCCAGCGCCAACCCCATGGGAGTGGAATGGTTCGGGATGGTGATGGGACTGGGATTCGTGCTGTCGTTCGGCTACTGGTGCACCGACTTCCTCGTCGTGCAGCGGGCCATGGCCGCCAACTCGATGACCGCCGCGCGGCGCACGCCGCTGCTCGCGGCATTCCCCAAGATGCTGTTCCCGTTCCTGGTGATCCTCCCCGGGATGATCGTCATCGCGCTGCAGGCCGGCGGCGGCGGCCTGCTGCCGATCGGCAGCGACGGCACGCCCAACTACAACCTCGCAGTGCCGGTGATGCTCGCGCATTACCTGCCGTCGGGCCTCCTGGGGCTCGGCCTCACCGCGCTCATGGCCTCGTTCATGTCGGGCATGGCGGGCAACGTCACGGCGTTCAACACCGTGTGGACCTACGACATCTACCAGTCCTACATCCGGCCGGGCCGACCGGATGCGCACTACCTGCGGATGGGGCACGCGGCCACCGTCTTCGGCATCCTGGCGAGCGTGGCCGCGGCATACGCGACCACGAAGTTCAACAACATCATGGACATGCTGCAGCTGGTGTTCGCGTTCGTGAATGCGCCGCTGTTCGCGACGTTCCTGCTGGGCATGTTCTGGCGCCGCACCACGGGCCACGGCGCCTTCTTCGGACTGCTCACGGGCACGCTCGTCGCCGCCCTGCACCACGGACTCGTGCTGCCGCAGGGTGCGGCAGCCGGCCTCAAGGGCGGATTCCTCGGCGCGGTGCTGCACACCTACCCGAGCGAGATGGCGCAGAACTTCTGGACCGCCATCTTCGCGTGGACGTCCTGCTTCGTGGCGACGATCGCGATCTCGCTCCTCACGCGGCCCAACAAGTCGGACGAGGACCTGAAGGGGCTGGTGTACGCGCTCACCCCCCGGCAACGGGACGAGCACCTGGCATGGTACAAGCGCCCCGCCACCCTGGGCGTGATCGTGCTGGCGCTCACCCTCGTGCTCAACATCATCTTCTGGTGATGCGATGAAACTGGACCTGCGGCTGCCGATCGGGCTGATGTTCACGATCTTCGGCGTGATCCTCACGCTGTATGGGTTCACGTCGAACCGCGCGATCTACAGCCGGTCGCTCGGGATCAACGTGAACCTGTGGTGGGGACTGGTGCTGCTCGCGTTCGGCCTCGTGATGCTCGCCTTCGCGCTCCGGGGCGGGAGGAAAGCCGAACGCGGTTCGTGAGCCGGCGCCGCGCCCCCCTCGCGCATGGATGAGCTGAGGACACTGCGCTCCCTCGCCAGGGCGATGGGGGTCCATACCCGGTTCACCGACGGTCTCGGCAGGCACGTCCTGGTATCGCCCGAGACCCTGCTGCGCGTCTGCGCCGCGTTGGGCGCCCCCGTGGCCAACATCGCAGATGCCGCGGACGCCTTGCGGGCCCTCGACGCCGGCGGAACGATTGCGCTCGTGCCGCCCGTGCTCGTCGCCTGGGACGGGGTCCTGCCTCCCCTCGAGATCGTCGCCGACGGCCCCATCCACGCGGAGCTGCGGCTCGAGGACGGCGGCGTCGTCCCGCTCGAGACGTCCTCGCTCCCGTTCGGCTACCACCGCCTGACCGTCGAGGCCGACGGCCGGCGCGAGACGTGCACGATCATCGCCGCGCCGGTCGAGGCCTGGCGCCGGCCGGACTCCCCGCGGAGCTGGGGAGTCGGCGCGCATCTCGCCGCCCTCCGCTCGGCGCGCAGCCGCTCCCTGGGCGATCTGCGCGACCTCGAATCGCTGTGCCGCTGGGTGCGCGAGCGCGGCGGAGATCTCGTCACCGTCCTGCCGCTGCTTCCCACGTTCAACTCCGGGCCGCCGGAGCCGAGTCCCTACTCTCCCGTGAGCCGCCTCTTCTGGTCCGAGCTGATCCTCGACCTGGGCGAGGCCCATCGTCCCTCGCCTGCCCCCACCACGCTGGATGTGACCCGGGCGGACGCGGAAGTCCGCGCGGCGCTCAGGGAGCAGCCGGTCCCGGCCGTCCCCGAGCTGGACGAAGAGCTGAACCACTACGCGATGTTTCGCGGCGCTCAGGCGATGCTGGGGCGGAACTGGCGCGATTGGCCGCCGGCCGCCCGATCCGGCACGCTGACGCCCGATCAGGTGGATCCCGCCGAAGAACGCTTCCATCTGGTCGCGCAAACGGCAGTGCGCGGTCAGCTGCGCGACCTGCGGCAACGGCTCGAGGGCAGCGGTATGCGGTTGGGGCTGGACCTCGCGGTCGGCGTCCACCCCGACGGCTATGATCCGTGGTCGCGCCAGGCACTATTCGCGGACGGGATGGCGGTCGGCGCCCCGCCCGACCAGGGTTTTCCGAGCGGGCAGGACTGGGGGTTCAGCCCCGTGCTCCCCGCGGCGTCGCGGCGCGAGGGGCACCGCTATCTGGCCCGGTCCATCGCGCACCAGATGGAGCTCGCCGGGGTGCTCCGCGTGGACCACATCATGGCCTGGACCAGGCTCTACTGGATCCCTCACGGCCTCGAGCTGCACCAGGGGACCTACGTCTCCTATCCGGCGGAGGAGCTGTTCGCCATTCTCACCCTGGAGTCGAACCGACAGCGCTGCGAGGTGGTGGGTGAGAATCTGGGCACCGTCCCACGCGATATCGACGAAGCGCTGCCGCGCCACCGGATCTGGGGGATGTATCTGGCGCAGTTCCAGGCCGCGTGCGGCGACGACCTCGCCCCGCCGGACGCGAGCGACATGGCGCTGATCGGCACGCACGACACGCCCACGTTCGCGGGGTGGCTCGCCGGCAACGACATCGCGGAGCGGGTCCGCTACGGCTTGCTCGCGAGGGCGAGCGCCCCGCTCGCCCGGGAGGAGCGGGCGAGCGCCACGCAGTGTCTCTGCGACCAGCTGGGCGCCCGGCTGGATGAGCCCCGGGGCTTCCTGGGCGCGCTGCTCGAGTGGC
>DATDED010000150.1:0-7681 GCA_036523455.1 Gemmatimonadales bacterium | reverse complement strand
GGAGGACGGTGGAGGACGGTGGAGGACGGTGGAGGATGGTCGAGGTTGCACCGTTGCACCCTCCACCATCCTCCACCGTCTTCCACCGTCCTCCTTTAGTTAGTTCACCCGGTGCAACTCCACTCTGCGGTTCCGCGCGCGGCCCCCGGCCGTCGCGTTGGTGTCCACCGGATCGTCCTCACCGTACCCGCGCGACACCACCTGCTCCGGCGGCACGCCCCGTTCGATGAGATAGCCGCGGACCGCGTCGGCCCTGGCCTGGGACAGCCGCAGGTTGGCGCCGTCCGTGCCGCGGCTGTCGGTGTAGCCGGCCACTTCCACGCGCTGGCCGGGATTCCCCTTGAGGCTCTGCGCGATCCGGTCCAGCGCCCCCCGCGCCTGCGCCGTCAACACCGTCTTGCCGGTCTCGAAGCTCACGCCCTCGAGCACGAGCGTCCGCTCTGCGCCGACGAACAGGGTGGGGCAGCCGATCGAATCCACCCGCTCGCCGCCTGCGGTTCCGGGGCACTTGTCGTTCGAGTCGACGACGCCGTCGCGATCCGCATCGGTGGGCGGCGGGCACCCGGTCGCGTCCACGATCGCGCCCGCGGGCGTGTTCGCGCACTTGTCCGCGGAATCGAGGATGCCGTCGTGGTCGGAGTCGCGGGGGCATCCCGCCGCATCGACCGCCTCGCCGGGCGCCGTGTTGGGACAACGGTCTGCATCGTCCATGACATGGTCGCCGTCGGCGTCTTTCGGCAGGGAGCAGCCGCTCGCGTCCACGCGATCGCCGGCGGGCGTGTCCGCGCACCGGTCCAACCGGTCCACGATACCGTCGGCGTCTGCGTCCTTGGGCAGCGCGCAGCCCTTGTCGTCCACGGCTTCACGGGCCGGCGTCGCGGGACAGGAGTCCAGCCGGTCCACGATGCCGTCCCCGTCCGAGTCCTTGGGATGGGAGCGCCCCAGCCACGTGCTGAGCCCGGCCTGCAGCGTGAAGTTCCAGTTGTTGGGCACGCCGGCGCTCTGGTTGTTGGGAGACGGGATGAAATCCTCGATGGCTTCGATGCGCATGGCGAGGGACGGTCCCATACCGAAGCGCAGGCCGAACAAGCCGCTCACGCCGTCGTCCGATACGTTCCCGGTCGTTCCATAGACGTTGTGCACGTAGCCGCCGCCCAGCATTATCGCGACCGGCCCCGCGATGGGCCGGGCGTACACCAGACGAGCGTGCAGCGGGATTATTCGGCTGTCCGCGACGAACGGTCCGGTGGTCGGCAGGTAGCCGCCGGTCCCTTCGAGCGCGAGGCCTTGCGCCACGAATACTCCGAGCCGGCCGCCGCCGCCGAACGAATTATCGAGTCCGAGCGTGCGATCGAACCGGGTGAAGCGGCCGAACGCCCCGAGCTCGAGCGTGCCGGGATCCTGGGCGGTGAGTCCGGCGGATCCGAGTGCGGCCAGGATGACGAGCGCCGCGGGGATGCGAGAGCGCATTGCGGCCTCCTTTCGCAATTGGGGTGAAAACGACTGGCGAGATTACCCCGAATGCGCGCGCAGGAGTCGCAGAAGACACGCGGGCCAGAAGCGCGTGAGGTGGGTCACACTAAGAAAGGTTGTGGAGGACGGTGACCTCCACTATCCTCCACCGCCTTGGTCTAGTTGAGCCGATGCAGCTCCACCCTGCGGTTCCGCGCCCGCCCGGTTTCCGTGGCATTCGAGGCGACCGGGTTGGTGGGGCCGTAGCCGCGCGCCGTGAGCTGCAGCGGATCGACGCCCCGCGCGATCAGGTACGCCCGGACCGCGTCGGCCCGCGACTGGGACAGGCGGCGGTTGATCGCCAGGCTGCCGCGGCTGTCGGTGTATCCCGCGACTTCGACCCGCAGGGTAGGGTAGGCCTCGAGGCTCGCGGCGACCCGATCGAGAGTGTTGTGGGACTGGTCGGTGAGGTTGGAGCTGGCGGTCTCGAAGTTCACCCCCTCCAGCACCAGAGTCCGCTCCGCCCCGACGAACAGGATCCGACAGCCGACAGCGTCCACCCGCTCGCCCACGGGAGTCCCCGGGCACTTGTCCACGGAATCGAGCACGCCGTCCTGGTCCGCGTCCTTGGGCAGCGAGCACCCCACGGCGTCGACCTGGTCTCCCGGGGGAGTAGTGGGGCACTTGTCGGTCGCGTCCGGAACGCCGTCGCGATCGGTGTCGAGCGGGCACCCGGCGGCATCCACCTGCACACCGGCGGGGGTAGCCGGACAGCGGTCGTTGCCGTCCGCCACGCCGTCCCCGTCGGCGTCCATGGGCAGGGTGCACCCGGCCGCGTCCACGCGATCGCCGGCAGGAGTGTCGGGACAGCGGTCGCTCGCATCTACGACGCCGTCGGCGTCGGTGTCCTTGGGGAGGGGGCAGCCATGGCCGTCCACGGCCTCCCCGCGCGGAGTGTCGGGGCAGGAGTCCGCGGCGTCCACGACCCCGTCGTGGTCGCTGTCCCGGTCGCCCACCGCGACGCCTCCGAGCTGGACGCCGAGGCCGGCCTGAATGGAGAAGTCCCAGTTGTCCTGCACCCCGACGGTCGTGTTGAGCGGCGAGGGGAAGAAGTCGGCCACTCCTTCCAGCCGGCCGACCAGCCGGTTACCGAGGTCCACGCGCACCCCCAGCAGGCCGCTGATGCCGTCCTCCCACCCGTGGAGACTCTTGCGGTACACCTGGTGCGTATATCCCGCACCGACCAGCACGGCGGCGCTCGACGTCACCGGGGCCGCGTGCAGCAGATGGAGCTCGATCGGGACCACGCCGACGTCGCCCCCCGCGGTGGTCGTGGACTGCAGGGAGACGGCTGCCTCGACGGCCAGGTTGTGCATGAAGAACACATCGAGGCGCCCGCCGCCTCCGATCGTGTTGTCGAAGCCGAGCGACTGGTCGAACCGCGTGAACCGGCCGAAGAGGCCGAGCTCGATGGTTCCGGAACGCTGTGCCCCCGCGGGGGAGGCCGCGAGGGTTGCGATGGCTGCAAGCCGAAGCGCGGCTCTCACGTGGCGACTTCCGGAGCGAGCGTGGGGCCCGGGAGTGGTCGGTCGTCGGACGGCGGAGCCGGGGCCGGGGGTGGCGCGGCGGGCTGCTCCGCCACGATCCGGAACGTCTTCACCGCCCCCTGCAGACGATCGGCGGCTTCGGCGAGCTGATTGGCGGAGGACGCGATCTCCTCCGTGGACGCAGACTGCTGCTCGCTCGAGGCGGCGATTTCCTGTGCCGAGGCGAGCAGTCCGTCGGTGCCCATCGCCACCGCGGCGAGCCGGGCTGCGATTTCGTCCACGAGGTGGCGCACTTCGACGGCCGAGGTGGCGATCTCCTGGCTCCAGGCATCGTTCGCCTCGGCTTCGCCCGCGACCAGCGACAACCCCTGCGACGCCGTCTGGGCGGTCTCCCGCACGACTGCTCCGGTCTGCGCCAGTCGCTGCAGCCGGTCGCGGGTTTCCTGCGCGCGGGTCAGCACGCTACGGACGGTGTCGGCGGTCTCGGTGGCGGCCGCGGCCGCGAGGGAGGCCAGCTTGCGGACCTCGTCGGCGACCACCGCGAAGCCGCGGCCCTGCGGCCCGGCCCGCGCCGCCTCGATGGCGGCGTTGAGCGCCAGCATGTTGGTTTGCGTGGCTACCGCCTTCGCCTGGCCCACGAATTTCTGGATCTGCGCGGACGAGGTCGCGAGCGCGTCGGCATCGTCCGCCCCGCGCTCGACCTCTTCGGCGAGGCGCGTCAGCTGGGTGATGCTCTGGTCGAGCTGTTCGCGGTGGTGCCGGGCCAGGCCCGCGAGCTCGGCGTTGCGGCGGACGGAATCCTCGGCGCCCGCGGCGAGGGCGGTGGCGATCTGGAGGATCCGCCCGGCATCGTCGGCGGCGGCCCGCACGAGCTGGGCCTGCTCGGCGGCGCGCTTCGTGAGATCCTGGGTGGTCGACGTCATTTCTTCGGTGGACGCGCTCATCTGCTGGGTGGCCGCCGAAATCTCCGCCGCCATCGCCGCCGACTCGTCGGACGCGGAGCGGATGGCACCCACCAGCTGGCGCAGCGCCGCCACCATGCGCTGCACCGACCTCGTCAGATCGCCGATCTCCCCGGTCTCCGATCGGACCGCGGTGTCGATCACGGACAGGTCCCCGCCGGCGACGCGCGCCGCGATCTCGCCGGCCGCCCGCACGGGTGCGGCGATGCGCTGGTTGAGCCAGCGACCGGCCCAGAACATCACCGCCACGGCGAGCCCGAACAGGATAACCGCCGCCACCAGTACCGTCCGCTGCACCGCCCGGGCGAGGCTATACGCCGTGGCCGTGGGCTGATGGAACAGCACCCAGACGTGGCTCTGGTTCGCCGGGAACCGCCCGCGGGTCACCGGAACAGACACGACGAGCTCCGCACCGCGACTCCCCTCGAGCACGCTGCGGCGGGGCTGGTCCGGGTTGAAGAGCGAGCGGTCCCGTGGCACGCCGCGCAGCTCGGCCTGGTCCGGGCCGAAGAGGAGGTTGCCCCGCTCGTCCACCAGCTGCAGGTACGCGCTGTCGCCGAGACCGGTACTCCCCAGCAGCAGACCGAGGCGATCGAGCTGGTAGACGACCTCCAGCACGCCGACCGCCTGCGCGCCCTCCGCCGGGCGGATCGCGACGGCGTAGCGCACGGTGACGGACTGGGAGGCGGAGTCGACCGCCGGAGCGCTCTCCGCGGCGTCCTGCTGCATCGCCTGCTGCCACAAGGGGTCGCTCGCGTGGGAGAACCGGTCGGGCCGGCTGGATGCCATCACCGTGAGGCCGTGACGCTCGGTGAAGGCGAGATCGGTGAAGTCCGATCCTTCGGGATAGCGCTTGAAGTAGTTCTCGAGGCTGCGGTCGCCGCCGATCTGGTGGGTCGCGTCGAACAGGCGCTCGAGCGCCGCGGCCTCGGTCTGGTCGAGGCGGCGCCGCGCGACCGTTTGCCCGGCTTCCAGCGCCGCGCGCACGACGAACGGGTTGGCGGCGAGCCGGTCGGCTTCCCGGTGCCGGTCTCGGATGAAGGTCGCGACGAGGTCGGCGGCCCGACTGGCGACCTCCGTGCCGTGCTGGTCGGAGAGCCGCTCGAGTGAGCGGCGGGCGCTGCGGGCGGCGAGCAGCCCCAGTCCCAACAGGACGATGAGCGCGGCCGCCGCCACGCTCATGCTGAACCGTTGCAGCAGGTCCCGGAGAGTGGTGGCCATGGCTCGTCGCGCAAAGTATGCCGGGTTTCTCGGGGGAGCAAGTCTGTGTAATTTCAGGGACTTATGTCGCACGCACCGGTCTACGACCCGCAGGAGGTGGAAGCCCGCTGGCAACAGCGCTGGACCGAGCGGCACACCAACGAGCCGGACCTCGACCGGCCCGCGCGGCCGTTCTACAACCTCATGATGTTCCCCTACCCGTCGGCCGAGGGGCTGCACGTCGGGAACATGTTCGCCTTCACGGGCGCCGACATCTTCGGACGGTTCCAGCGGCTGCAGGGGTACGACGTGTTCGAGCCGATCGGCTTCGACGCGTTCGGCATTCACTCGGAGAACTACGCGCTCGCGGTCGGCACGAACCCGGCGCAGCTCATCCCGCGCAACATCGACACGTTCCGGCGCCAGCTGCGCCGCTTCGGCGGGATGTTCGACTGGCGCCACGAGCTCTCGACCACCGATCCGGCGTACTACAAGTGGACGCAGTGGCTCTTCCTGCAGCTCTTCAAGGCGAACCTCGCCTACAAGAAGCGCGCGGCGGTGAACTGGTGCCCAAAGGACAAGACCGTGCTCGCCAACGAGCAGGTCATCAACGGCCGCTGCGAGCGCTGCGATACGCCGGTGGAACAGCGCTCGCTGGACCAGTGGTTCTTCCGCATCACCGATTACGCCGAGCGGTTGCTGCGCAACCTCGACACGCTCGATTGGTCGGAATCCACCCTCGCCCTGCAGCGCAACTGGATCGGTCGCAGCGAGGGGGCGGAGCTCGTGTTCACGACGCCCGCCGGCCAGACGATCACGGTTTTCACCACCCGCTCCGACACCGTCTTCGGCGCCACCTACCTGGTGCTCGCGCCGGAGCACCCGCTGGTCGAGGCGCTGACCGCCGGGGAGCAGCGCGCCGCCGTGCGCGCCTACCAGCGCGAGGTGCAATCACGGGACGTCGTGGCGCGTCGCGTGGGCGAGAAAGTGAAGACCGGGGTGTTCCTCGGCTCCTATGCGCGCAATCCGGCCACGGGCGAAGCCATTCCCATCTGGATCGCCGATTACGTCCTGATGGAGTACGGTACGGGCGCCATCATGGCAGTGCCGGCGCACGATGAGCGGGATCACGCGTTCGCGACGCAGTTCGGCCTTCCCATCCGGCAGGTGGTGAAGGTCGAGGGCGAGCAGGGCGACGCGCTGCCGTCTGTGACCGAGGACGGCGTGCTCATGAACTCGGGGCGCTTCGACGGCCTGGCGTGCCGGGAGGGCGGGAAACGTATCGTCGCCTGGCTGGCGGAGCAGCAGGTGGGCACGCCCAGAGTCCAGTACCGGCTCCACGACTGGTGCATCTCGCGCCAGCGCTACTGGGGCCCGCCGATCCCGATCATCTATTGCGATCGCTGTGGGCCGGTCCCCGTCCCCGAGGGGGACCTCCCGGTGCTGCTCCCACCGATCGAGGACTTCCGGCCCGACGACAGCGGCGTCTCTCCGCTGGCGCGGCACACCGAGTGGTACAACGTGCCGTGTCCGCAATGCGGCGCCGCGGGCAGGCGTGAGACGGATGTCTCCGACACCTTCCTCGACTCGTCGTGGTACTACCTGCGCTACCCGTCCACCGAGTTCGCCGACCGGCCCTTCGATCCCGCACGCACCAAGACCTGGCTGCCGGTGACCAGCTACATCGGGGGCAACGAGCACGCGGTGTTGCACCTGCTCTATTCGCGCTTCATCACCATGGTGCTCAAGGAGCAGGGACACGTCGCCTTCGAGGAGCCGTTCCCGAAGCTCCGGGCCCACGGCCTGATCGTGAAGGACGGCGCCAAGATGTCGAAGTCGCGTGGCAACGTGGTCATTCCCGACGCCTACATCAAGCAGTGGGGCGCCGACACGTTCCGCATGTACCTGATGTTCCTCGGGCCGTTCCAGGAAGGCGGCGACTTCCGCGACGAGGGCATTACGGGAGTCAGACGCTTTCTCGAAAAGGTGTGGGCCCTCGCCCACGAAGCAACGGGGCAGGCGGACGCCCGCCCGCCCGAGGCGGTGGAGCGCAAGCTGCACCAGACCATTCGCAAGGTCACCGGCGACACGGCGACGCTCAACTACAACACCGCGATCGCCGCGATGATGGAGTACGTGAACGTCATGCGGGAGCACGGAGCAGGGAGCGGGAGCTCCGTGCGGCCCCTCGTGCTCATGCTCGCCCCCTACGCACCCCATCTGGCCGAGGAGCTGTGGTCGGTGGTGGGCGGCGGCGACCGTTCGGTGTTCGACGAGCGCTGGCCCGCCTATGACGAGCGTCTCGCGCAGGCGGGAGACGTCGAGATCGCCGTACAGGTGAACGGCAAGCTGCGCGCCCGGTTGCAGCTCCCGCGTGGGGCATCGCAGGACGATGTCGTGGCCCGGGCGCTGGCGGACGCGGGCGTGAAGAAGTTTGTCGACGGCAATCCGCTCAAGAAGATCGTCTACGTGCAGGATCGACTGGTGAATCTGGTCGTCTGAGCGCGGGGGATGGTCCCC
>DATDED010000149.1:0-3805 GCA_036523455.1 Gemmatimonadales bacterium | reverse complement strand
TGTCCTGCGCCTGGCGGACGCTCAGGTCGGCGGCCAGCAGGTGATGGTTCACCACCACCACGTCGGCCTCGGCCGCCCGGCGCCGCGCGCGGAACAGGAAGCACCGGTCGAAGTGGGTGCACTTGAGCCGGGTACACAGATCGGCCTCGGCGCTTACCTCGTCCCACACCTCAGCCGAGGGAACCACCGGCAGATCGCTCAGGGTGCCGTCGGTGGTGTGCCCCGCCCATTCGGCGATGCCGAGCAGCTCGTCCAGCTTGTCCTGCTCGAGCAGGGTCCGCTGCGACGAGACCGCCTGGTGCATGCGGGAGAGGCAGAGGTAGTTGCGCCATCCTTTGAGCAGCGCAAACGTGGGCGCGTACTCCCCATCGCTCAGCGCCCGCCGAAGCAGCGGCAGGTCCTTGCCGACCAGCTGCTCCTGCAGGTTGATGGTGTTGGTCGAGACGACGGTGCGCTCGGCGTTCGCCTGTCCCCACAGGAGCGCGGGAACGAGATACGCGAACGACTTGCCCACGCCGGTGCCGGCCTCGAGCAGCGCCACGCCGCCGTCGTTGTACGCGTCGGCGATGTAGGCCGCCATGTCGCGTTGTGCTGGCCGGTCTTCGAACCCTTCCCGCCCCACGGCGTCGGCCACCGGTCCATCGATGCCCAGGAGACGGGCGGTCGTCACCGGATCGAGCCGCTCCAGGCTCTTCGCGCGCGGACATTCCACCACGACGTAGAGCTCGGTCACCTCGTTGTTCACGATCCCGAACCCGACGCCATCGTCGTGCAGCCGCGCCGCCACGGACAGATCGGCCCCCGAGGGCTCGAGCTCCCCGCTGGGGTGATTGTGCAGCAGCATCTCGCCCCGCCGGGCCGATCCCGGCAGCGCGAGCACGGCATCCACCGTGCCCCGCGCCACGACGCGCGCTTCGACGATGGCGCCGCGCCCGTCGCTCCGCGCCACGAAGGACACCTCACGCCCCCGCGCCGCCACAATTTCGGCGCGCAGCAGGTCCTGCACCTCGGGCGCGAGCCGCTCGACGCTCACGTCTTCAGCTCGCGCTTTTTCGCAGCGGGAAACAGGACGTTGTTGAGGATCAGCCGGTAGCCCGGGGAGTGCGGGTGGAGCGAGAGGTCGGTCGGAGGATCGCCGATCTGGTGCTGCGGGTCCTCGGGGTCGTGCCCACCGAAGAAGGTCCAGGTGCCCTTGCCCAGGTCGCCGTGGATGTACTTCACCCACGGGGCCCCCTCCTCGTCGGCCAGGACGGTGACGCCGGGCTTCAGGCGCTCGCGAATGAAGGAGGTGGTGAGTCCGTAGAAGTCCGGAATCACCTCGCGGTGGTTCTGCACCAGCATCGTCGGCACCGGGTCGATCTTGGCGCTGAAGTTGAACAGCTTGAACGCGCCCAGCGGCTGCCGCCGCGCTCCCGCGTTCACCTGGTGCCCGTCGATATCCGAAAAACTGGCGACCTGCGGGTCGGGCTCCAGGTGGGCGCCCGAGAACGCGAACGTCCGGCTCCAGTCGAGCTTCGAGTCCGCGGCGGGATCCATCGGCGTGCCGTCCGCGAAGCTGGCGGCGGTGTCCACGCCGTGCGCGGCCAGCGCCAGATCGATCGTTTCGGTCGCCGTGCACATCGCGAACAGGAACCCGCCGCGGTCCACGAAGCCCCGGATGGCGCCTGCGACCGCCTTCTTCATCTCGGGCACCGAGGCAAAGCCGAGCCGGCGGCGCGCCGCGTCGTTGAAGCGCACCATCTCGGCGAGCCACGACTGGCCGCTATAGATGAGGAAGAACTTCGAGTACTGTCCGGTGAAGTCCTCGTGGTGGAGGTGCAGCCAGTCGTAGGTGCGCAAGCCGTCGCCGATCACCTCCGGATCCCACAGCTTCTCGAACGGGATGCCGGCGTACTGCAGCGCCATCGTCACCGCGTCGTCCCACGGCTGTGTGTTGGGCGGGACGTACACGGCGACCTTGGGGGCTTTCTCGAGCGGGACCGCGTCGGCATTGGTGCCCGCGATGTCGCCCCGGATCGCGCCGACTTGTCCTCCGTCGGTGGGCTCGACCGCTACACCGTTGAGGGCGGCGTCACGGCGGATCGCCTGCGCGTCGGGCAGCAGGAACGATCCCCCACGATAGTTGAGGAGCCATTCAGCCTTGCCGCCGGCCTGGATGACGCGGTAGGCGACGCCGTACGCCTTGAGGTGGTCGGACTGCGCGTCGTCCATGGGGATGAGGAGAGACGAATCGGCGGTCAGGCGGTCGGGCGGACAGAGCGCAAGCGAACCGAGACCGACGAGATCCCCTCCGACTGCCAGACCGGCCGTCCGCCCGACCGCCTGGACGAACTCGCGCCGTTTCATGACCGCGGGATCGCTCCCTTCGCCCGCTCCAGCTCGCGCCGCGCCTCGGGCACGACCGCGCTCGCGGGATAGGTCAGCACCAGGTGCTCGAGGTGCGTCACCGCGTCCGCCGCTTTGCCCTGCCGCAGCAGCAGCCGTGCCCACTCGAGCTCGGCCGCCGGCGCCGCGGCTCCGGTCCCGCCGCTCCGCACCACGTCCTCGAACAGGTCGAGGGCCGTCCCCTCCTGCGACCCGCCCAGCCGGGCCGCGATCCGGCCCGCGAGCAGCAACACGTCGGGTCGCCCCCCGCCCAGCTTACCGGCGACGCGCCGCAGCGCCGTGACCGCCGCCTGCGAGTCGCCCCGCGCGAGGACCTGCAACGCGGCGCCCAGTTCCGGACTCCGCTCCGCGTCGATCTGCTCGAGCAGGGCGAGCATCGCGGTGCGCGCCGTCGCGGCATCGCGGTCGCCCGCGTATGGTCCGGCGCTGCGAAATGCCTCGACGGCAGCCTTGAGATCTCCCTGGTAGAGGTGCACCCAGCCGCGCAGGGCGAGGGCCTCGACGCTCGAGTCCGGCCCCAGCGCCTGCTCGGCCCGGTCGAGGCGCCCCATCCGGACCCAGGCCGCCACCAGCTCGTGGCGCAGCCGCTCGCGCTCCTCGCTGCTCGTGCGGGCATCCGACTCGAGTCGCGCCAACGCGCCGGCCGCGCTGTCGAGCTCGCCGTCCGCCAGGGCAGCCTCCACCAGCGCCGTCTGCGCCAGCGCCTGCACGTCCGCGGGGGCCGCCGGATCACCGGCGAGCTTCGCGAGCTCCACACGCGCGGCCACCCGATCGCCCGCGTCGAGCAGCGCACGCGCGGCCTCGGCCCGGATCCGCGCCGCCATCTGCCCCGGCAGGAGATCCGCCAGGCGCACGAGCGCCAGCCCGCGCACCCGCCGCACGTTCGCCGCCGTTCCGGAGGCCCGCTCCGCGAAGCGCCGCAGGGCGAGCGCCGTCTCCGGCGTCGCCGGATCGAGCGTCGCCACGAGCGTCTCCCATCCACGACCGGGCTGCCCCCACCCGACCAACAGCTCGGCAGCGATGCGCCGCGCCGGGATCGAGGCACCGACCACGGTGAGCGACCGGACGACCGCATCGCGCTGGTCGGCCGGGGCGTCCTCGAGCTGGCTCACCGCGTTGGGCAGCTGCCGGGGTTCGGTGGCGGCACTCGCCCAGGCGAGCGCCGCCGCGCGCCAATCGCCGACGCGCTGCTCCAGCTCCGCGAGCTCGACCGCGAGCGCGCTCCCCATGCCGAGGGCCTGTCGCCCCTCCAGCAACACGGTGCGGGCGTCCTCGAACCGCTGGTGGTCTTCGAGGGCGATCGCCCACTCACGCCACGCCGAGGCATCTCCCGAATGAGCGGCCGACCAGCGCCGGACCAGCGCGGCGACGCTGTCGTCCTCCGCCAGGGCCGTGAAGGTCCGCACCGCGAGGCCGCGAA
>DATDED010000148.1:0-4171 GCA_036523455.1 Gemmatimonadales bacterium | reverse complement strand
TTCACGAACACGGTCGCCCTGGCGATCTCGGATGCAAATGGGTCCGGCGGCGTGCTGTCGGGCACGACGTCGAAGGCCGCCGTCGCGGGTCTCGCCACCTTCAACAATCTGAGCATCAACCTGGCGCAGACCGGCCACACCCTCGCCGCCACCTCCACGGTGACGGGGGCGACGAGCAGCGCCTTCGACATCACGGCCAGTACGTCGAGCCATCTGGTCTTCACGTCGCAACCCACCACGACCATCGCCGGGCAGTCGATCCCGACGTTCACGCTCGAGGCCCGCGACGCCGCGAACAGCCTGCTCACGGGCTTCAGCGGGAACGTGACCGTCGCGATCACCGGCGGGACCGGTACTTCCGGGGCCACGTTGTCCGGCACCAAGACGGTGGCGGCATCGGGCGGGATCGTGACGTTCTCGGGCCTCTCGATCGACAAGAAGGGGAATGGCTACCGGCTCTCGGTCACCGCGACAACACTGGCCGGCGCGACCAGCAATACCTTCACCATCAACGCGGGGACCGCCGCGCAGGTGTCGTTCATCGTGGATCCGACGAACGCCAACGCAGGCGCGGCCATCACGCCGGCCGTCCAGGTCGACGTGGAAGACGCGTTGGGTAACCGGGTCACGAATTTCGTCGGGAACATCACCGTCTCCATCGCGGTGAACGGGGGCGGCGCGACCCTCTCCGGCACGACGACGCAGCCGGTCGCGAGCGGCCTCGCGACGTTCAATGACCTCAGCCTCGACGCGGTGGGGGACGGCTACCGGCTCGGCGCGGGTTCCGGCGCGCTGACGGGCGACGTGAGCCAGGCGTTCAAGATCACGGGTGGCCCGGCCGACCACCTGGTCTTCACGGTATCCCCGAGTGACGCCGTGGCAGGCGTGGGCATCGCGCCGTCCGTGCGGGTCACGGCGTTCGATGCCTTCGGGAACGTCGCTACCGGGTTCACGGACAACGTGGTCGTGACGATCACCGGCGGCACGGGCACCCCGGGGGCGGTGCTGGCGGGTGTTTCGACCGTGGCGGCCGTCGCGGGCGTGGCCACGTTCTCGGGGCTGAACGTCGACAAGGCGGGGAGCGGTTACACGCTGTCGGCTACCTCCACGGTAACCGGCGCCACGAGCGGCACGTTCACGATCAGCCCGGCCGCCGCGCACCATCTGGCCTTCACGGTGCAGCCGGCGAATACGGCGGTGAACGCGACGATCACCCCGGCCGTTCGGGTGACCGTGCAGGATCAGTTCAACAACACGGTCACCGGGTCGTCCGCGAGCGTGGTGATGGCGATCGCCACCGACGCGGCCGGCGGCAGTACGCTGGGCGGCACCACGACCGTGAATGCGGTCACCGGGGTGGCGACGTTCTCGAACCTGACCATCAACAAGGCAGGAAACGGCTTCACGCTGAGAGCCACTTCCGGCATCCTCACGCTTGCGACGAGCAATGCCTTCAACATCACGCCGTAGCAGAGCGTGAATCCACTCGCTGTGTGAGACAGCCCGGCCATAATCGGCCGGGCTGTCTCGCTGGTGGAGGTCTCGGTTGCGGGGGAGCTATTCCCCGCCCCGCCGCACGAACTCCGCCCGCGCCCGCTGGATCAGCGCCAGCACGCTGTCGCGCTCAGCGGCGGTATTCCAGGCAGGATGCGCCGCGGCCGCCCGCGCGACCCGGTCGATCCAGCGCACGAAGTAGCTCGCGTCCTCGTCCGAGCGCACCGGCGCCCCGCCGACGGTGACGTACACGGGCGACGTCGAGGCGAACGGGTAGAGGTCGAGCACCGGCTCCCGCGGACCGTCCCCCCGGGCGCGCAACAGCAGCCATCCGCTCTGGGACACCGGGATCGTGAGCGTCGTGTCTGCGATGGTGTGATCGCCAGACAACGGGAAGGACACCACTACCTTCCCGTTGCCGACGATCTCCAGGTGGTCGACGGGCACGAGGGATCGCAGCGTCACGTGGACCGCGAGCACGGTGAGGGCAGGCGCAGGGAGGTCGGGGAGCAGGAGATCCTCACCCGGTCCGCGACCTGCCACCGTAAACGAGAGCAATGGACCGTTGGTCACGAACGTGCGGCCGGCCCTGAGCCCCGCAAGGAAACTCGCGTGGTTCAGCACCGGCCCCGCCTGCACGTACACGCGATCGAGTCCCACGGGACCGTGCAGCATGGCGAAGTCGGGGAACGCATCGGTCCCCGCGCCCGCCGGGATGCGGAAGCCGCAGTTCAGCAGGCGATACCAGACCTCCGACGTGTACAGGTGATTCGAGAACCCCATCACCTCGAAGTAGTCCACCGTGCCGAGCGCCACGTCCACCGGCAGCTCGGAGGTGAGTGATACCGTGGTGTCCAATGGATCGGGCCGGTAGTCGAACGGGTGCACGTAGCCCATCAACCCGCCCTGCGCATGGGCCAGGGCGGCCACGACCGCGTTGGGCGGATAGGGGCTGGCCAACGGCGTATTGGGATAGGCGGCATAGTCGGGGAGCAGATAGTGGTCGTGCAGGTCGAGCACCCCGACATGGTCCCAGAATCCCGTGTGAAACTCCTGCGCGTGGAACAGCTGGTAGTCCCGACTGGACGCGGGATCACGCTCCCCTCCCGGACGGAAGTAGCCGAGGTCCGGGATCCGCTGCTCCTTGTTCACGATCAGGTTCTCCACCACGTGGAGATCCTCGGCGCGGGCCTGTTGCACCAGATGGGCCGGCGTGTTGCGGTAGGTGCCGCCGTAATTCATGTGGACGTGGAGATCCCCGCTCCACCATCCCGCGGCGGGAAGATCGGCCAGACGCGAGAGGGCGAGGCGCACCGTGTCGCGAGCCCCGGCGGCGAGCGTCAGCGCCCGTCGCAGCGGCCGCCACTCGGGACCGCGGGTCACCTCCACGGTCACCGTCCCGGCCGGCACCGTGACCTCGGCCGAGCCGTCCACGTCGAAGTACTCATAGGGGGCGGACCGCACAGCGCGGTCGAATGCGAGATCGGCCTGTCGCCAGGCGTCGTCCGGCGCATAGCCCCTGCCGTCCGCGCCGGTGACGCGGACGCGCGCCGCGAGCGGCCGGCCGCTCGCCCGATCGACCAGCGCGAGACGCAGCCGCGCGACCGGATGGAGGTAGCTCCGCGCGCGAGCGGCGATGCGCGTCCGCGCGCCGCCCGGGATCCGCACGACCCAGAGCGCGGTATTGCCGTCCTCGTTCGAGACGTAGGCGATCGCCGAGCCGTCCCGCGACCAGCGCGGGGCGGTGGCGTCGAAGTCCCCGTAGGTGAACTGCACCGGGTCGCCCCCGTCGCCGGTCATGAGCCACAGCTGGTTCCATTGTCGGCCGAGGTAGGAGCTGTAGACGACGCGATGCCCGTCCGGCGACCAATCGGGACGTGCCTTCCAGTTCGTCTCCTCGTAGCGCAGCTCCCGCATGGCGGCGCCGGACTCGGCCGGCATGCGCCAGAACCCGCCCGAGCCGTGGATGTGGCCGCGGTTCGAGACGAGGATCAGCTCCCGGCCGTCCGGTGACCAGGTCGGCGAGAGGTAGTGGTCCCAGCGGCTGTAGTAGGTGCGTCGCAGCCCGCTCTCGTGGTCTTCGGTGAGGCGCTGCGCCGTTCCCAGACCTCCCGCCGTCACCGGAGCCACGAAGACATGCCACCGACCATTGTAGCTCGACGACACGAATGCGACCCGGCCGCCATCGGGCGACCAGCGCGGCTCGAGGTTCACCGCGCCGTTCGCCGTGAGCGCCATGACGGCCCCACCGGCGAGATCGAGCCGCTCGAGCTCGATCGTCTCGCCCGCCCAGCGCGCGAACACGATGGAGCGGCCGTCGGGGGACCAATCGGGCTGGAAGTCGTAGCCGGGACCGTCGGTGAGCTGGGTGGCGATGGAGTCCCCCACGCGCTGCCGCCACAGACTCCCCTGCATCGAATAGACGAGATCCCTGCCGTCGGGCGACCAGGTCGCCGCAGACGGCCCGCTGGTGACCTGCGGGACGTACATCTCGAGCCAGTAGTAGGTGTGAGGGAGGCGAACCTGGCGCAGCGCGGTGTCGCGCTGGGCAGCGAGGGGGGCGCTCGCCAGCAGCCCCCACACCACGGCCCGCGCCCAGCCCCGGCTCACTTGGTCAGCCGATTGTACTTCTGCAGCGCCGCCCGGAGCCGGTCGTGCGGCAGCGCGTAGACCCGGA
>DATDED010000147.1:0-4328 GCA_036523455.1 Gemmatimonadales bacterium | reverse complement strand
ACGGTTGGTGCAGTTCGCGTACACCTACGGTGGATACCACGACGCCCAAGCCACGACCTACGAGAGATTCCGGTACCTCCAGGCGAACAACGGAGACGTGTTCGACGCCCTGGCGGCGACCACGGGCGTCGGAGCCACGCTGCTCTCCGGCAACGAGGGTGTCCACGTCCAGCTGCTGCGTGTCTCCCGCGACTACTTCCGCGCCATGGGCGTGCAGCCGAGCCTCGGCCGGACGTTTCTCGATGAGGAAGACCAGCTGGGTGGATCGAACGCGGTGATCCTGAGCCATGCCCTATGGCACCAGCGATTCGGCGGAGACTCAGGTGTTGTCGGGAAGACTGTTCAGCTGGATGGCACGCCGTACACCGTCGTCGGCGTGATGCCCGACGGGTTTGGCGAGCCGTACCCGGCCGATGCCTGGTCCACCCTGGCCCAGGTCGCCCGCACGATCGGCGGTGGCCAGAACCTCGAGGTCATCGGTCGCCTCGCCCCCGGGCTCACCGTGGCCCGCGCAAACGCCCGGTTGCAGCCGATGCTCGCCGGCTACGCCGCGACGTTCCGCACCGGTACGGAGACGCGGCTGGGCTTCGATTCCTACCGCGCGCTCATCGGAGTGGGAGTGCGCGCGCCGTTGCGCATCCTGTTCGGCGCGATCGCCCTGGTGCTGCTGATCGCCTGCGCCAACGTCGCGAGTCTGCTGCTGGGACGTGCCGCCCGCCGCCGCCGCGAACTCGCGCTGCGCGCCGCCCTGGGCGCCTCGCGCGGGCGGCTGGTCCGCCAGCTGCTGGCCGAGAGTGCTCTGCTCGCGCTCCTGGGCGGCGGCGGCGGGCTGCTGCTGGCAGGCTGGGGGCTCTCGACGCTGCGCTCCCTTGCCGCAGCGGCCTTGCCGCGCACCGGCGACATTCGGCTCGACGGTTGGGCGTTGGGATTCACGCTGCTGGTTTCGCTGCTCACCGGCATCGTGTTCGGACTCCTTCCGGCCTGGCAGGCGGCGCGCACCGATCTGCAGGAGACACTGAAGGAAGGCGCGCGCACGATCGGCGGCGGCCGAGGGCGGCTGCGGCACGGCCTGGTGGCCGCGGAGATCGCGCTGTCGCTCGTTCTCCTGGTTGGCGCCGGGCTCCTGCTGCGCACGTTCGCCAACCTGCTACACAGCGATCCCGGCCTCGATCCCGGGCACATCGTCGCCGCCGAACTCTGGCTGACCGGCTCCCGCTACGACACGGCGCCGGCTGTCGCCAACTACTACGCAGATCTGCGGCGGCGCGTCGAGGCGCTGCCCGGCGTCAGGAGCGCCGCCATCGTCGAGGCCGGGCTGCCGCTCAACCGCGGCGGCAACACCGGCGTCAAGGTGAACGGTGGAGACTACGTGGGCGCCGACTATCGGGCGGTCTCACCCGGGTTCTTCGAGACCCTGGGGGCCTCGCTGCGCCGCGGCCGGACCCTGACTGATGCCGATGGTGCGACGTCCGAGCCGGTCGTCGTCATCAACGAGGCGTTCGAGCGTCGCTACCTGGAGGGCGTCGATCCGCTCGGGGCGATGGTCCTCGTGGCGGAGGCGGGGGACGCGCGGCGCGTGGTCGGTGTGGTGGGTGACATCACCTCCGGCATTGGACTGCCCGCCCAACCGACCGTCTTCATCCCGGCCGCGCAGGAACCCACCGGGGTGATGCTGGGATTCAACGGCTGGTTCCCGATCCATCTGCTGGCTCGTACCGTCGGGTCGCCCGCGGGCTACCCCGCCCTCCTCGCCCGCACCATGCGAGCCGCGGACCCGGCGATCCCGGTGGGCCAGGTGCGCACGATGGACGACGTCCTCGCCACGTCGCTGGCATTTCGCCACTTCGAGATGGTTCTGTTGGCCCTGTTCGCCGGCCTCGCGGCGGCGCTCGCGGCGGTGGGGATCTACGGATTGATGTCGTACCTCGTGACGCAGCGGGTACGGGAGTTCGGCATTCGCGTGGCCTTGGGAGCACGTCGGCGGGATGTCTTCGGGATCGTCATGCGCCGCGGCGTTACTCTCGCCGCAACGGGGATCGTTCTCGGGCTCCTGGGTGCGGTGGCCATGACACGGCTGTTGGCAAGTCAGCTCTACGGCGTTCGGCCGGTCGATCTCCTTACCCTCGCGGCGGTGACCGGCGGAGTGGTTCTGCTGGCGCTCGCCGCGTGCTACATCCCGGCGTGGCGGGGCACGAAGGTGGATCCGATGGTGGCGCTGAGAAGCGAATGACGGGGCCAGGTATCCGGGGTCCGGTACCCGGTTGTATTGACCGGGCACCGGACCCCGGATACCGGACACCGCTCGACAAGGAGTCCCGATGGACGCCCTGCTGCACGACCTCCGCTACGCGCTCCGCACCCTCAGCCGGAGCCCGGGTTTTACCATCACCGCCGTGGTCACGCTCGCCCTCGGCATCGGCGCCGCTACGGCAGGATTCAGTCTGCTGAACTGGCTATTGCTGCGTCCGGTGGAAGGAGTCCGTGATCCGTCCCATGCAGGATTCCTCTGGCTCGCGGAGCATGAAAACGGCGGCTACAGGCCCAACAGTCTCACACCGTCCCAGCGGGATCTCGTGCTCCGCCGATCACCCGCTGTAAGCGGACTGGCGGGTCGCGAAGGACCGATGTTCGTGAACGCTGCGTCGGAGCACGTAGTACCCAAGCGCGTTTCCATCGAGTTCGTGACGAGCAACTACTTCAGCGTCGTCGGCGCCGGCACGCAACTCGGCCGCCCCTTCGTGGCCGACGATGACACCGCGCCCGTGGGCCGTCTTGTGGTGGTAATCAGCGACCGGTTGTGGCGCGACGTCTTCGCCGCCCGCGCCGACGCGATGGGCCAGGCAATTCGACTCAACGGGGTGTTGTGCACGGTGATCGGCGTGGCGGCGCCGGGATTCCGGGGGCCGGATCACCTGCGGGAGGCCGACGTCTGGATGCCGGGGTCCACCGAATGGGACATTCGGCACCTCTCGGCCGCGCGGCGACCGGCGGAGCCTTCCTATATGCGGTTCGCCATGCGGATCCATGAGACCGCCACCTTCGATGAGGCGGCCGTACAGCTGCAATCGGCGGTGCGCGCCCTCGCCATTGCCGACACCGCGAGCTTCTCGCAAAAAGTCTCGGCCTACGTGATCCCCCGTCTCGGCATGGAAGCGATGTACGGGGCAGAGGAAGCGATCGACCACCAGCTCATCCTGGTCCTCGGCATCGCGGGACTCGTTCTGCTCGTCACCTGTGCCAATGTGTCCAACCTCCTGCTGTTCCGTCGCGCGCAGCGGCGCGCCGATACCGTTGTGCGGCTCGTGCTCGGGGCGGGCCGAGGGCGTCTCGTACGTTACGCCCTCACCGAGAGCGCGCTCGTCGGCCTCGCGAGCGGTGGTTTCGGCGCGCTTGTGGCCCTCTGGCTCGCGGGTTTGTTCCGTCACTTCCGGATACTCCGATTCATCTCCCTCGAGGAGGTCACGCTCGATTGGCGTGTGCTCGGCTTCGCCGTAGCGGCCGGCGTGCTCGCCAGCCTCCTGGCCGGGCTCATCCCGGCGTTGTTGGGCTCGCCGGCCGACCTTGGCAGCGACCTCAAGGCTTCTGGACCCACCCAGGCCGGCGGAGCGACGAGGCTGCGTACCGGGCTCGCCGTTCTCCAGATCGCCGTCTCGCTCACGCTCGTCGCGGGTACCGTTCTCTTCGCGCGCACCCTGCGGAGTTACGCGGCGGTGCCGCTCGGCTTCGAGCCCGCGGGAGTCACCATCTTCCAGGTCGACCCCAAGTCACAGGGATATTCACCGGAGCAGGCACGCGCGTATGTGCGTGCCGTCCAGGACCGGATTGCGGCGGTTCCCGGGGTGCAACGGGTCGCGCTCGTTGATCTGCCGCCCTTTTTGGGCATCGCTAACATCGCGGAAGTGCTCCGTCTCGAAGGACCCGCGGATGCGAAGCCCATCGGGGTGACCTCCAATCAGGTGTCCGGGGAGTACTTCTCGCTCCTGAAGATCCCTCTACTCCGCGGCAGCACCTTCGCGAGGGACGATGTCTGGCCCGATTCGCTGCGTGCGCTCGGCAAGATCGTCCTCAGCGCTCGATTGTCGCAGCGCCTGTACGGAGATTCGGATCCTGTGGGACGCATCGTCCAGCTCCCCGGTTACGGGCAGACCAGTCGCGCCCAGGTCTTGGGAGTGGTCGGTGACGTGCACTATCTCGAGCGTGGGGGCGAGGTCCAGCCGATGCTCTACACGCCTGTCGGGCAGGCGATTACTCCATATCCCCCGATGGTCGCGGTCCGCAGCCGTCTCACCGCGGCAGCGCTGGAGCGCGAGGTCCAGGCAATCGGCCGC
>DATDED010000146.1:0-1579 GCA_036523455.1 Gemmatimonadales bacterium | reverse complement strand
GGACCGGCGACTGGACCCTCTCGGTTCGCGGGCGGCGCAACGGTGCGGAGGAGCGCTTCCGGTCCGGCTCAGTGACCGCGGGAACGCTGACCCGCGACGACTACATTCCGAAGCTGTGGGCTACGCGCAAGGCAGGCGCGCTGTCCCGGGAAATCCGGTTGCACGGCCAGACGACCGAGCTCACCACCGCGCTCAAGGAGCTGGCCCTGCGCTACGGCATTCTCACCGAGTACACGTCCTATCTGGTGCAGGAGCCGGGCATGGTCGCGAACAACAATCTCAGACTCGACGCAGTCACGGTCACCGCCGCTCCGGCCCCCAGGGACCAGGCCGGCGCCGGAGCCGTCGCCCGGTCGCAGGCCGAAGCGAAGGCCGCCGAGCAGGCCGTGGTGGTCCCGGACGAGGTGGTGGTCGGCGGTATCCAGGTGCGTGGACGCGCGGGGATCAACCCGACCCGGCGCGCCGGCGGGCGACTCTTCATCCTGCGCGACTCGGTCTGGACGGATCTGGGCCACGGCGATTCCCTGCCGGTGATCAGCGTCGCCCCGTTCAGCGACGCCTACTTCGCCCTGCTGCGCGCCGTGCCGGAGCTGCGGCCGGCGGCGGTCCTCGGGCAGGTGCTGGTGGCGGGGCGGCGCGTCAGCATCAAGATTGCAGCCGGCGGCAAGGAGGCGTGGCGCGCAGGCGAGCTGGAAGCCCTGGTGCGCGACTTCCGGTCGTGAGCGAGGGCAATGCCTGAAGACCTGGCGGACGTGTACCGCACCACCTACACCGCACTCGTACGCTTCCTGTACCGGAAGGTGTGGGACGCCGAGCGCGCGGAAGATCTCGCCCAGGAGGCGTTCGCCCGCGCGCTGGTGCATCGGCCCGATAACCCTCGTGGGTGGCTCTTCGTGGTGGCGGCGAACATGGCACGTGACGAGGCGCGGCGCGAAGCCCGCGAGCGACGGCACCTCACGCTCCTGAAGAACGAGCCGGAGCCGGCCACTCCCGCCCCGGACGAGCAGTTGAGCGCGGCGCTGGAAGGGGCGCGGGTGCGCAAGGCGCTCGACGATCTCACCCCGCGCGACCGCGAAGTGCTGCTGCTGTGGGATGCCGGTCAGTCCTACGAGGAGATCGCGGCGCAGACCGGATTGGCGAGAGGCGCCGTCGGCACGACACTGGCACGCGCGCGGCGGCGCCTGGTAGAAGCATTCGAGAAGGGAAGCGAGGCTGAGCATGTCGCACGTCGATGACGGAACCCTGCACGCGTATCTCGACGGAGAGTCGACCGCCGTCGAGCGCGAGCATCTGGAGGCGCATCTGGCCGGCTGCGCGGCGTGCCGCGCCCGTCTGGAGGAAGAGCGCGTCCTGATCGAGCGCGCCGGGCGCCTGCTCGGGCTGGCGGCTCCGCCGGAGCGCGCGGCTCCGCCGTTTCACGAGCTGCGGCGACCGCGTCGTGGGGGCGGCGGCTATCGCCTGCCCCTGGCGTGGGCGGCGACGCTCGCGCTCGCCGTGGGAATCGGATGGTACTCACGCGGGAGGTTCCGGACCTCGGAGCGGGACCAGCTGCAGCAGAAGGTCACCGCCGAGACTCCGC
>DATDED010000145.1:0-2665 GCA_036523455.1 Gemmatimonadales bacterium | reverse complement strand
TGTACCACGGCTGTGTGAAAGTTCGAGAGACGCTCAGCGAAGGAGACGTCGAATTCAAGGTGTACTGCCCAGGCGTGGGCATCGTGCAGGAAAGCACGGTGGACGGGAGGACGGATCTGCGGTCCCACACCTGAGGGCACGATGCCCACGACCTTCACTCGCTACATCCTCTGTCTCCTCGTCCTCGCGCGCGCCGCCGCGGCTCAGTCCCCCGTCGCGCGCCGTGACACCCAGCACATCTCCGCCCTGCTCACGATCAGCGGCGGCATCTCCCTCGGCTCCTACGAAGCCGGCGTGAACTGGGGCCTGCTCGAGCTGTTCAAGCTCACCGCCCAGGATTCCCTGCGCCGAGCCTGGAACCTGCCGCGCTACGAGTTGAAAGCCATGGCGGGCGCCTCGGCCGGCAACATCAACGGCTTCCTCGCCGCCGTCGAATGGTGCCGCACTAGGGAGCCCGTTCCCCCCGAGCAGAGCCTCCTCTGGAAGATCTGGGTGCGCACCGGGTTCGATCAGCTGTTCCCGCTCGAGCGCTACAACCAGCGCGATTCCGCCCAGGCGCTGTTCAGCCGGCGCTACTTCCAGCAGGTGCTGTTCGATACCGTGCGCGCCACGATGCGCGACCTGCCCCCATCGCAGGCCCTGGACGGCTGCACCATTCCCGTCGGCGTCACCATCACCAAGCTCACGCCCGGGGAAATCTCGATCTCGCGCGGCATCACCGCGGTGACGCAGCGCTACGCGACGGCGGTGCAGGTGAGTCGCCGGGGGAACACGCTGCAATTCCGTGCGCCACCGGGCGAGGTGCTGAGCGACAGCCGGCTCGGCGCCCTGCTGCTCTTGCCCGATTGCGAGGGGCTGATCGCGCCGGACGACGTCTTCCGGCTGATCGAAGCGTCTTCGGCATTTCCCGGCGCCTTCTCGCCGGTCACCCTGCGCCACCAGTCGAGCCCGGGGGCGGGATGCGGCTCCGGGCCGCCGGCGGATACCACGGCGCTCTTCTCCGACGGCGGTCTGTTCGACAACAATCCCATCGACCTCGTGGCCGGGATCTACGCGGACGCGGTCTGGAAGAACCGGGATCGCCCCGACCCCAACGCCCTGCTGGTGTTCATCGACCCCGAGGCGCTGCGCGGCCGCCTCGCGCTGGTCGAGAAACAGCGCAAGCGCGCGCAGCCGGCGACCGGGGGCATCTCCGCCCTGGTGGACCTGTTCGCCGGCGCGGTGCCCGCCGCCCGGCAGTACGAGCTGCAGGCCTTCGCGCGCCTGCTCGCCCGCGCCCCCCAGGTATTCCGGCGCGACAACATCGACGTCACCAATCGCCGCTTCGTCGTGGTCGGGCAACAGCTGGGCGCGTTCGCCGCGTTCCTGGGACAGCCGTTCCGCGAATACGACTTCTACGTCGGCGTCTACGACGCGCTCACCTTTATCGCCCGGGAAGGCTGCCGGGCGGCACAGGGCGTGGATTCTGCGTGCGTGGCCGGCCGGCTGGCCACCCTGGTGGAAACACGGCAACTGGACTTGGGGACGAGCGCGTTGCCGCGCGTACTGTTGCGTGCCCTGTACGATCGTGAGTATTCCGACAGTACTCCGACAGCACGCTTCCACGTCGATTCCACCACGCCGCCGCGCGAGCTCTTCCTGCGGGCGCTGCTGCAGGCGCACCTCGCCCTCGACGGCGACAAACCGTTCGACAACGACGGCTGCCACGGAGACGCGGTCGCTCGGCTCCTGTGCCGCGACGGGTTTCGCGAGATCCTCGCCCGCGTGGCCGCCGATTCCGGTGTTCACGCCATCCTCGACACAGCAGTGCGGCGGCCGGAATGCGCGCCCGAGAATTGGGTCGAGTCTCCGACGCGCTGCGACGCCAGTCAGAGCCTCCTCGCCTTCGTGGACAACCCGGAGCGGTTCATGGCGGGCAAGATCGGCCTCATGCTGCATCAGATGTGGCGCGTGGAGCAGGCCCGGCGCGAGGCGGGCGAGCAGGCGTGGACCAATGTCGCGACCCTGAGCGAAGCGCTGTATCAGTCGGGCATCGGCTACCGCTACCGCCGCGGCCCGGAGCCCAACACCTCCTCGGTACCGCGCGGCTCTGGCCGAGGCTGGATCGCGACGCTCGTTCCCAACTACGCGAACGTGAGTTTCCTGAACGCGGCCTTCGAGATCGGCTATCGGCCGACCTGGCACGTCGGGCGATCCGTCGCCCTCGGTCTCACCGCCGCGCCGCTGCACGTGACGGGAGGCGCCGCCACGAGCATCGACCGGGTGCACTTCGTGATCGGACCGACGCTCCACTGGAAGCGTCAGAGCCCCGTCTTCTCGGGGCTGGAAACCGGGCTCGAGTACTTCGGGAACTGGCGTCGCCGCCCGGCCGCGAACCCCGAGAAGACGGTGTGGGCGGTGCCCGTCACCGCCTACCTGCTGGCCGACAAGCTGCGCATCGGCTTGCGCGTGCTCCCCGGCAACACCTCCGCCGTGCACGGCGGCAAGAAGGTCGCGCTGACCTTCGGGCTCGCGGACTTGAACGGGCTGGTGTACTGGATGCTGCGGAAGTCGTAAGGGGTCCGGAGGATCGGACCTTTTGGTTCCTGAAGACGTGAAAAGAGGGCGGCCGACCAGGCCCGCCCTCATCTCCTTCTACTTCTACTTCCAGTGACGTCAGGCCTTC
>DATDED010000144.1:0-6235 GCA_036523455.1 Gemmatimonadales bacterium | reverse complement strand
GACCGTGCTGTTCAAGGCGCTGATCGGCGCCGTGCGTCACGAAGGGGAGATCCGCTGGGCGGAGGGGACACGGATCGGATACGTGCCCCAGAAGCTCGACATCGAGCGTGATCTCCCGTTCACCGGGTTCGACTTTCTGCGGGCGAAAGCGTCGGTGCTCCGGGCGTCGGAGGCGGACATTCGGCGCTCCCTCAAGCTGGTGAACCTCACGCCGAAGGTCGCGGCCCGGCCGATCGGCACCTTCTCGGGTGGCCAGTTTCAGCGGCTACTTCTCGCCTTCGCCGTCATGGGCCGGCCGACCGTGCTGTTGTTCGACGAGCCCACCGCCGGGGTGGACGAGCCCGGGGAAGAAAGCCTGTACGCCATGATCCGGCGCCTCCAGAAGGAGGAGCACCTCACGCTGCTGTTGATTTCACACGAGCTCGCGCTGGTATACCGGCACGCCGACACGGTCTTGTGCCTCTCCGCCGGTCACCGCACGGCCTTTTTCGGGGTCCCGGAAGACGTGCTCACCCCGGAGCGGCTGCGGGAGGCGTACCGCGTGCCGCTCAAGCTACACGTGCATGACGACCATCTCTCCTGAGACGCTCGCGCTGCCGGTCGCCATGGCGGTGGCGGCCGGCCTCGTCGGCTGCTTCGCGGTGATGCGTCGTATGACGCTCGCGTCCGACGCGATCTCGCACGTCGCTCTTCCGGGCATCGGGATCGCGCTCGTGCTGCGGATCAATCCCCTGGTCGGGGGAATCGCCGCGCTGGTCATCGGGACCATCCTCGTGTGGGGTCTGGAGCACCGGACGAAGCTGCCGACCGAGGCCGTCATCGGTGTGGTCTTCTCGGCCGCGCTGGCGATCGGGAGCATGCTGACCTCCGGAGAGGAGCTGATCGAAGCGCTGTTCGGGGCGGCCCGCAGTCCCGGACTGCTGGAGGTATCGCTGGGCTGCGCCGGTGCGGTGCTCGTGGTCGCGTTCGTACTGCGGGCCCGGAGCCGCCTCGTGATCGCGCTCGTCTCCTCCGACCTGGCGCGCACCGTCGGGATCGACGTGCGGCGGCTCGATCTGGTCTACCTGCTCGCCTTCGCGCTCGCCGTGGCGCTCGGGCTCCGCTACCTCGGCGTGCTGCTGATGGGGTCGCTCATCATCATTCCAGCCACGACGGCGCGGTACGTGGCCCGCAGCCTGGGAAGCATGCTCGTCGTGGCGGTGGTCATTTCCGTGGCTTCCACTCTGCTCGGCACGCTGGGCGCGCCGCTTCTTCATGTCGGCGGTGGCCCCCTGATCATCGCGATCGCCGCCGGCTTCTTTCTCCTCGGTCTGGTGGCACGGCGGCGTGCCTGAGACAGGAAATCTGCAGACTGGATTCACGCCGGCTTCAGGGGCCGGATGTAAGTTCCACTCTATTCTTCAGGTGAGTACGGGGAGGCTTCCCGACCGGCAACGGAGAGGAAACCGTCGATCCGAGTGATCACCTCGCCTGGAGCGGTGAGGCCATCGCGAGCCTCATCCGCGTCGGATCAGCGCCCCGACGTGCCGTGTGAGAGGTCGATCAGCGATTCGACCGACTCGCAGCGCCCGCACCGGCGAAACATCGGGACCGTTCAAGCCCGATGCGGATAGAAGCCGGAGCTCCCAAAGCCCAACCGCACGCACATAATCTTGCGGTCGCTGCGGGAAGAAGAACGGGGGAGTTAATTCCCCGACTCCGGGTAACCGGTGCGTCGAACGGCCCGAGCTTCGCAGGAGGGAGCGGCGGGCCGTTCGAGTATTCGGGAACCTCGCCTTGCCACCCACCGCTCCTCGCACGACCTTCTCGCGGTCCCCCCACCATGAGGAACCGCATGCGCCGTCCCAGCCTTCTCGCCCTGGCCTGGCTCGCCGTCGCCGCCACTGGGCTTGCCGCACAGAGCACGGACACCGAGCGGGAAGCGGCCGCGCAGATCCTGCGACAGATCGACTCGCTCGAGACTCGGCTGCAACCGACGCGCACCGCCGAGCGGCTCGCCGCCCGCGCCGACGCGGCGCGCGACCGCCTGCTGGCGCGGGTGGAGTCGGTGTGGACTGGCGAGATGCAGGGGCTCTCCGACTGGATCGGTCATAACCCCGAGGTCGGCTGGCAGGAATTCAAGGCTTTCGACACGCTCACGGCGGTGTTGCGGCGCTATGGTTTTCAGGTTCAGGACAGCGTCGGCGGACTGCGCACCGCGTTCACCGCCACCTGGACCTCGCCCGCGGGGTCGCGGGGTCCCACGCTCGGCCTCATCGCCGAGTACGACGCCCTGCGCGGCACCCAGGGCGCGTTCCACGGCGATCAGCACAACGCGCAGAGCCCGGTCGCCTTCGCGGCGGCGCGGGCGCTCATGGAGTACATGACCGAGGCGAAGGTGCCCGGCCGCGTCGTCGTCTACGGCACGCCCGCCGAGGAGGTCGATCCGCCCGCGAAGTACATCCTGTGGAAGGCGGGAGTCTTCAAGGGAGCCGACATTCTGGTGCGCAGCCATTCCACGCAGGAGACGCGGCGCGACCGTCCCGGATTCGGCGTGTGCTGCCTCAACATCGATGCGGTGAAGTACACGTTCACGGGGCGCCCCGCGCACCAGCTCGCCTCCTGGAACGGCCGCAATGCGCTCGAAGCGGCCGTGCAGTTCTACTCGGCGGTCGATCACCTGCGCTCCACGTGGCGCCCCGACGCGCGCGTGCAGGGAGTGATCCCGGAAGGCGGGGTCGCACCTAATGTGGTGCCGGACCGCGCCGTGGTGGACTATTTCATTCGGTTCCCCGACGAAGTCTATCTCGAGCACATCTCCCGCATGATGGACGACGCCGCCCGGGGCGCCGCCCAGATGACGGAGACCGAGGTCGCGGTTACGCGGTACGGTGAGTACCGGGACGGGGTCACGACGGCGATGCTGGAGGAGTTGTTCTATGCCTATGCCAAAAAGCTCAACGCGCCGGGCCTCCAGGAAGAGAAGGGCCGGCCCGCCGGCTACGAGGAGACAGGCTTCGTGAGTCGGGAGATCCCGGGGATCGGCATCACCGTGCGGAGCTCGTCCTTTCCGAATCACACCTACGGGATGCGGGACGATGCGTTCATCGACATCGGGCACCGCGGCTTCCTGCTCGACGCCAAAATCGAGGCGGCCGTGCTGTACGACTTCCTCACTCAGGCCGGGTTCCGGAGCGCAGTGGCCGAGGAACACCGCGTGTTGAGCGGTCTCCAGAGCGAGTACCTGGCGCAGCTGCGCCGCGTGTACGGGCCGGAGATCGGAGCGGACACCACGCTTTCGAAGAGCAGCCGCATGGAGATCCGCGTGCCCTAAGACTCCTTCATGCGCGCTTCACTATCCGATTAGGGGGGAAGTGACCTCTTCATAGTAGGGGATTTCCCGCTGCCCTTTCATGAAGAGGCTCGCGTGACGCAGTCGGCAAGCCTTGCGGTGGCCACCGAGGCGCCGGGGCTGTACCAGGACCTGCACCCGCCGCTCGAAGAGTGGCTTGCGGTGCGTGAGGCGGACCGGTGTCTCCAGTGCGGCGGACCGACCGCGCTCGCGCCCTGCGTGGTGGCCTGCCCCGCTCGGGTCGACGTGCCGGGGTTCGTCGGCGCGCTGGCGCGCGGCGACGTCGAGACCGCGGCCGCGCTGATCTTCGCCGCGAACCCGCTTGGTGGCACGTGCGCCCGCGTGTGTCCCGGCGAGGAGCTGTGCGAGGGCGCCTGCGTGCTGGATACGCAGGGCCGCCGGCCCGTCCCGATCACCCGGCTGCAGCGCTGGGCCACCGACCAGGCGCTGGGGTGGACGATCGAGCAGCCGCCGCGGGGAGCCGCAACGGGCCGGCACGTGACAGTCATCGGGGCCGGCCCCGCGGGACTCGCCTGTGCCGCCGAGCTGGCCCGCCTGGGCCACGCGGTCACCGTGGTGGATGCCCGTCCCGAAGTGGGCGGGCTGGTGCGCTACGCCATCGCTCCCTACCGGCTGGTGCGCGATCCGTTGCCCGCCGAGGCGTTGCGCCTCGAGCGGGGCGGCGTGCGGTTCCAGTTGGGTCAGCTCATCGACAGCCCGCAGCGGCTGCGTTCGCTCGCGGATTCCGCCGACGCAGTATTCCTCGGTGTGGGATTGGGTGATGACCAGGCGGTTCGCTATCCGGGCGACGACCTGACCGGCGTGTGGGACTCGCTGCCGTTCATCGAGGCGATCAAGCTGCAACGGCCGCCGGAGGTGGGCGACCGGGTGGTGGTAGTGGGCGGCGGGAACACCGCGATCGATGTCGCGCGTGAGGCGGTGCGCCTTGGCGCGTCGGAAGTGACGCTCGTGTACCGGCGCTCCGAAGCGGAGATGCCCGCCTATCCCCATGAAGTGGTGGAGGCACGCGACGAGGGCGTCGCGTTCACGTTCCTGGCCGAGCCGGTCCGGCTGCTGGGGAACGGGCGACTCGAAGCGGTGGAATGCCGTCGCATGCGGCTCGGTGCACCGGACCGGTCCGGACGGCCGCGCCCGGAGCCCGAGCCGGGGAGCGAGTTCACGATCCCCGCGGATACCCTCATCAAGGCGCTCGGTCAGAAGCGCCGCACCGACTTCCTCTCCTGGATCGAGGGCCTCAACACCGACGGCGGCCTCGTCGCGATCGATCCCGCCACGGGGCAGACGAGCGCACCCAAGTACTTCGCCGGCGGCGACGCCGTGAACGGCGGGGCCACGGTGGTCGAGGCCGTACGGCACGGCAAGCTCGCGGCGCACGGCATCCACCGCTATCTCGCGGCACAGGGACGGGAGACATGAAGCCAGGGTTCGAGCGGTACGTGCAGGGGGACGCCGCGTTGCTGGTGAATCGCGCCTGGTGCAAGGGGTGCAACGTCTGCGTGGCGGCCTGCCCCAGCGGTATCCTGGCGCTGGATGCGGTGCAGCGCATCGTGGTGACCGACATCAACCGCTGCATCTTCTGCGGCGTCTGTGCGGTTCGCTGCCCGGACTTCGTGTTCATCCTCGAGCGGCCCCCCATTCAGGCGATGGAGCGGGCGGCGGAGGCGGCCGCATGAGACTGATCCAGGGAAACGAAGCCTGCGCGCTGGGAGCGCTCCGGGCCGGCTGCCGCTTCTACGCCGGGTATCCCATCACCCCCGCGACCGAGATCATGGAGTGGATGGCGCGGCTGCTCCCCCCGCGGGGCGGCGTGTTCATCCAGATGGAAGACGAGATCGGGGCGCTGGCCGCCGTCATCGGCGCCTCGTGGGCCGGTGCGAAGGCGATGACGGCGACGTCGGGTCCCGGCTTCTCGCTGATGCAGGAGCACATCGGCTACGCCGCGATGACGGAGACGCCGTGCGTGATCGTGGATTCGCAGCGGGCCGGACCGAGCACCGGACTGCCGACCCTGCCGTCGCAGGGGGACGTGATGCAAGCGCGCTGGGGCTCGCACGGCGACCGCGCCGCCATCGTGCTCACCGCGGCCTCGGTGCCGGACGTGTACGAGGTCACGGTGGCGGCGTTCAACATGAGCGAGACCTACCGCATCCCCGTGATCCTGCTGCTCGATGCGTCACTGTCGCACATGCGGGAGAACGTCGAGCTGCCGGAGGTCACGGTGGTGGATCGCCGCCGGCCCGCGTCGCTCGAGGGCTTCCGGCCGTTCGCGGGCACCGAGTTCGTCGGATTCGGCGAGGGGGCGGAGCTCGTGGTGACCGGGCTCGCCCACGCGGAATCGGGGCGCCCGCGGGCCTCGGACGGGCCGAACCTCGAGCGCATGCTGCGGCGGTCGATCGATCGCCTCTCGGCGGGTGAGGCCGAGATCCTGCGCTACCACACGCGCGCGCTGGACGACGCCGAGGTCGCGATTCTCGCCTACGGCATCACCGCCCGGGCCGCAGCGGGAGCGGTGGATCAGCTGCGCGCTGAAGGCGTGCGTGCCGGTCTGCTCGAGCTGCAGACGCTGTGGCCGTTCCCCGAGCGGCTCGTCGCCGAGCTGGCCGGGCGCGTCGAGGGGCTGGTGGTGCCGGAGCTGAACCTGGGGCAGCTCGTGTTGCCGGTGCGTGCCGCCGTGAACGGCGCGACGCCGGTGCATCATCTGGGGCGGGCCGACGGCCATCTCTTCACGCCCGAGGAGATCGGGCAGGCGGCGCGGGCCGCGATGGAGGCGGTGCATGCCTAGGGTCGGCGGGGATGTGCGGCGCTATCTGCGGGTCGAAGCGATGCCGCACGTGTGGTGTCCGGGGTGCGGCCACGGCCAGGTCGCGCACGGCCTCGCGACGG